>JBBQUB010000023.1:0-20387 GCA_038212865.1 Actinomycetales bacterium | reverse complement strand
AAGAATTCGCGTACGCTGGAACAAGTCCGTGGCCTCACTTGATCAGAAACTGTCTTTGACAACAGCCATGATCACGAGGTCACGGGCGTCCTACGTCAGCGCCCCCGACCCGGGTTGCCCGGCTAACTCTGAAGAGCCGGGAAGGCCCTTCACGTTGCACTCATGGGTTCAGACCACTCGCCCTCATCGCGGTGCCTTGTGCCCGAATGTAGAGATAGCCTCTTTGGTCCGCTTTGACCCTTTGTTAACAAAGCAGGATGAGGACGTTCTATACAACAATGGCGGCCTTTGGCCGGCCTTCTTCGACGGTTCAGCTCATGACCTCACCACCGACAACCTCGACGTCGACGCCTTCGACCTCCCTAGCTGCGCCTGGCAGACGTTGGGGGGATCCTGAGTGCTGCTGGTCCCTGCGCGGCCCTGGAGGGTGAGATGGGCTACCCCGTCACCCGCGACATACCCCTCCAGGTATGCTCGGCACGGGTCACAGGCCAATCGAACGCGAGCCTTCGGGAAGCCTGGACTGCGTGAATACTGCTTGGGCGAGCCACATGGGACCTTTGGCTCTGGTGCCGTGAGATCGCTGTGCGACGCTGGCACCGAAGGGGACTTGGCCGTCTTCGACGGCACCATCGCGCCATCACGGCAGCTCAAGCGCGCATCTCCCGCGGTTTCCGATGAGCCCGACGGCAAGAAGAGGACATGTACAAGATACTTGAGCGAGTCGATTATTCGGATGACGTCTATCTGCAGGTCATCGAAGCACCAGCAGTTGCCGCAGCTTGCCAGCCCGGACAGTTCATCATCCTGATGATCCACGAAGAGGGGGAGAGAATCCCGCTCACTATCGCCGATTTTGACCGCGAGGCCGGCACCATCACGATCGTCGTCCAGGCGATCGGCACGTCGACGCGGCACCTGCAAACCCTGGGCAAGGGCGACTACGTCAGCAACTTCATCGGGCCGCTGGGCATGCCGAGCGAGATCGAAAACGTCGGCACGGTCATCTGCGCCGGCGGCGGTGTCGGTGTGGCGCCGATCTATCCCATAGCCAGAGCGCTCAAGGAAGCAGGCAACAAGGTCATCTCTATCGTCGCCGCCCGCAACCAGAACCTGCTGGTGTGGGAGGACAGGATGAGAGAGATCAGTGACGAGCTGATAGTCACCACCGATGACGGCAGCCGCGGCCGGCACGCTCTGATCACCGAGCCGCTCAAAGAGCTGTGTGAAGCGGGCGGCATCGACCTCGTCTACGCCATCGGCCCCGGCATCATGATGAAGTTCGCGGCCAAGACCACGCAGGAGTATGACGTCAAGACCATTGTCAGCCTCAACTCGATCATGATCGATGGCACCGGGATGTGTGGCGGCTGTCGGGTCAGCGTCGGCGGCGAGACCAAGTTCGTCTGCGTCGACGGGCCGGAGTTCGACGGGCACCAGGTCGACTTCGACCTGCTGATGTCCCGCCAGCGGCAGTACCTCCCACAAGAGAAGAAGTCTCTGGACGCCTATATGGCGAGTGCGGCCGCCTCAGAGGCAACTGCCTGCAAGAGAGCGGAGACCGCGCATGTCTGAGACCACCCAAGCCGTCCACGCAGACCGGCCTCAGCGGAAGCCAAAGAAGCCGAAGCTGCCCCGCACTGCCATGCCCTGCCAGCCGGCGACGGAGAGGGCGACCAACTTTGGGGAAGTGACTCTCGGCTACGACGATGAGATGGCCATGATCGAGGCCAGCCGCTGCCTGCAGTGCAAGAAGCCCAAATGCGTAGATGGCTGCCCTGTTGGCATCGACATCCCCGCCTTCGTTCGATTGATCGAGGCCGGCGATCCCGCCGGCGCAATCGCCAAGCTGAAAGAGACCACCAGCTTCCCGGCGGTCTGTGGCCGCGTGTGCCCGCAGGAGGAGCAGTGCGAACAGCTCTGCGTCCTGGGCGTGAAGCAGGAGCCGGTCGCCATCGGCCGCCTGGAGCGATACGCCTCTGACTGGGAGTTCGCCCATGGCGCTTCCAGCAAGCCAGCGATCGTTCCAAGGAAGGGCAAGCGGGTCGGGGTGGTCGGTTCCGGGCCCGCTGGTCTCACCTGCGCCGGCGAGCTGGCCAAGATGGGATACGACGTCACACTCTATGAGGCCCTGCACAAGCCCGGCGGCGTGCTGGTCTATGGCATCCCCGAGTTCCGGCTGCCAAAGGCGATCGTGGCCCGCGAGTGCGAGTACGTCGAGTCCCTGGGCGTGGAGATCAAGGTGGACTATGTCATCGGTCGGACCCTGACGGTCGACCAGATGCTCGCCGACGGTCATGACGCCATCTTCCTGGCCAACGGCGCCGGACTGCCCTCGTTCATGAACATTCCGGGCGAGAACCTGAATGGCGTCTATTCCGCCAACGAGTTCCTCACCCGGTCGAACCTGATGAAGCCCTACCGTTTCCCTGAGTACGACACACCAATCGCGGTCGGCCACAAGGTCGCCGTTATCGGCGGCGGCAATGTGGCCATGGACTCGGCCCGCACCGCCCTGAGGCTGGGCGCCGAGGTGCACCTCATCTATCGCCGCACCCTCGACGAGATGCCGGCACGCGGTGAGGAGATCGAGCACGCTGAGGAGGAGGGTATCGTCTTCGACCTGCTCGCCAGCCCGACGCAGATCATCGGCGATGCCGATGGCTGGGTCAAGGAGATCGAGGTCATCGACATGGAGCTGGGTGAACCGGACGCCAGCGGACGCCGGCGCCCCGTGCCTGTCGAGGGCTCCGAGAGGCGCATCCCCGTGGACGTGGTCATCGTCTCGGTCGGCACCAGTGCCAACCCGCTGTTGACCAAGAGCACCAGCGGACTTGATCTGAACAAGTGGGGCAACATCGTCGCAGACGAGCACACTTTGGCGACCAGCAAGGAGGCCGTGTTTGCCGGCGGCGACATCGTCACTGGCGCCGCCACGGTCATCCTGGCGATGGGCGCAGGGAAGACCGGCGCGCGCTCCATCGACCGCTTCCTGCAGTGCCAACCCCTGCTCACAGCGGAAGAACAGGAGACGATCACCGGCTCGGCGCACCCCAGCCAGGTCGCTTCGTGAGGTGAGGCAGAGCTCAGAGGTTTGGCAGTACGTCATCCGTTTCGCGTAGTGAAGCATCGGCTCAACAGGCGGAGCTGAACGGGGGACAGCGAGGCAGCTGTTCCTTCGGCCCTTGCCTACCAGGTGCTGTGCTCGGGCGCATCCCTGGCTGGGTAGACGCGGCACCTCGTTGGTGCGCATCGGCGGTAGAAGTGAGCCCTCACCGCCGATCGACCAGCCACCAGGCGCCATAGGGCGGGAGCCAGAGGCGTCCGTCACCGTCCGCTTCGACGAATCGGGAGCTGATGGCGTCAAAGGGGCGACCAACTCCCATTTCCGCTACCCGCGCGGCCGACCAGGGGCGCCAGCCATCGGTGACGTTGTAGAGACCGACCAACGGTCCCAACGGATGGCGTCGGAGCGTAGCCAGGACTCCCCAGTCGTCCACGGCCAACACCTGGCTGGACACGCTGGCATGCAGCTGGGGCAGTCCCGAGCGCACACGCGCGAGGTGGGCCAAGCCCGAAAAAACCTGCCCCGTCACTGTTGTCGGGTCGTGACGACTTTTCGCCAGGTCCCAGTCCAGCCGAGGGCGGTGGGCCCATCGGTTGTCGCCGGCGTGTCCCGCCTCGCCAGCCCAGTCCCGGTCGTTCAGCATCGCCAGCTCGTCGCCGCTCCACAGCACGGGGATGCCACCCCAGCCGAAGGCGATGGCGTGCGCGAGCAGGAACCTGCGTACGGCTGCAGCCACTTCGGCAGGCGACCCGGCGCGGGCCAGACCGACCAGGCTCGCCGTGGTGCCACTGATGCGGCGGTCGCCGGTCGCGACGTTGTGCTGGAAGGTGAGGCCGCCTGCGGGGGACGTGGGGTAGACGCCGGAATACCAGTCCGAGAGGAAGTGTCGATGGGCCGGCCCCGAGAGGCCCACCGCGGCGGCATCCTCATCGGCGATTGCCCAGCCGATGTCGTCATGGCAGCGCACGTAACAGATCCAGGTCGAGGACGCTGGGGCCGGCGGGAGCGCGGACAAGGCCTGCGCGGTGAGGCGGACGTCATGCGTCGCCAGCATCGACCAGATCTGGACCATGAGGCTGTTGTGATAGGCGAGGTCGCTCACCTTGCCGTGAAAGGAGCCTTGCCCCAGGTATTGCACCAGGTCGCTGGGACCGACGATGGCCTCAGCCTTGAACGACAAGGCAGGGCAGGCGATTCGGGCCAGCGCCCGCAGCACCTGCGTAATGGAATGAACCTCGGGCAGGTTCTGACAGGTCGAGCCGAGCCGCTTCCACAGGAAGGCGATCGCGTCGAGCCTGAGTACCTCGACCCCGGCATTGGCGAGCAGGAGGACGATCTCGGCATACTCCAGCAGAACCTCCGGGCTCGCCCAGTTGACGTCCCATTGCCACTCGTTGAAGGTTGTCCACACCCAACCCTGGAGTTCCGGCTCCCACGTGAAGCTGCCTGGGGCGAAGTCCGGGAATACCTCCGGCAGGTTCTTCTCGTAGGCGTCCGGCCGGGCCCGGTCGTGGAACACGTGAAAATACCTGCGGTGCCGTTCGCTGCCTGCGCGCGCTGCCTGCGCCCAGGCGTGCTCTCTGGCGACATGGTTGAGTACCAAGTCGAGCACGAGGCTGATCCCGTTGTCCCGCAATGACTTTGCCAGGCTGCGAAGGTCCCTCATCGTCCCCAGGTCGGGACGAAGGCTGCGATAGTCGGCGACCGCAAACCCGCCGTCGCTGTCGCCAGCTCGCGGGCGGAGCAGCGGCATGAGGTGCAGGTAGCTCACGCCAAGCTCCCGCAGGTAGGGGATCCGGCGCCCCACTCCCGCCAGGTCGCCCGCGAACCGGTCGGCATACGCCGCGTAGCCCACCATTCCCGGCTGCTGCAACCAGTCCGGCTGCAGACTGCGAACCAGGTCGAGCCGGTGCAGGTCAACGTCGCGGTCCCGGTAGGCCACTGCGGCCCGCTCCGCGAGCGAGCGCGCCACGGCGTGGGTCTGCTCGGCACCATAAACAGCGGTCAGCCCCTCGACGAGGTCGGGCCACCACCGGTCCAGCCGGAGGGCGAAAAGCTCGCGGCGTTCGTCGGAGAGGGCGAAGAGCAACGCCGCGCACCGCTGCTGAGCGACAAGCAGGCCATCGTCCATGACCGGAGTCTTGCAACCAACCACGAAGCCGCGCCAGTCGGAGCCGCTAGTGTGCGGAGTGAGAACCACGAGAGGAGCTGGGCTCTGGTGAAGAAGCAAGCCTACGAGAAGGAGCTGCTCCGGCTGCAGGGGGAGCTCGTCGTCATGCAGGAATGGGTGCGAGCCGAGGGTAAGCGAATCGTCGTGGTCTTCGAGGGGCGCGACGCCGCGGGGAAGGGCAGCACCATCAAGCGGGTCACGGAGTACCTCAACCCGCGCGTGGCCCGTATCGCCGCACTGCCGGTCCCCACCGATCGTGAGCGGACCCAGTGGTACTTCCAGCGGTACGTGGAGCAGCTGCCCGCCGCCGGCGAGATCGTGCTCTTCGACCGCAGCTGGTACAACCGGGCGGGCGTCGAGTGGGTCATGGGTCTGTGCACGGCCGAGGAGCACAAGAGGTTCCTCCAACAGTGCCCGATCTTCGAGCGGCTGCTCGTTGAGGACGGCATCATGTTGCGCAAGTACTGGTTCTCGGTCAGCGACGCCGAACAGGAGCTGCGGTTTCGGTCCCGGGTCAAGGACCCGATGCGGCGGTGGAAGCTGTCGCCCATGGACTTGGAGTCACTCACGCGATGGGAGGACTACTCGCGGGCCAAGGACGAGATGTTCGTCCACACCGACATCCCCGAGTCGCCGTGGCTAGTCGTCGAGAGTGACGACAAGCGACGCGCCCGGATCAACATGATCGCCCACCTGCTTGCCAGCATTCCCTTCGAGCAGGTGGGCCGGCCCCCACTGAAGCTGCCGCCACGTCCGCCGACCACCGGCTACGTCCGCACCGCGCGGAGCCTGCAGACCGAGGTGCCTGACCACGCGGCCACGATTCAATAGGGCGCCTCAGCCCTTGGCGGCATGCCCGTTAGCGGGTCAGCGGGCCGATCCGGTGGGCGGTTCGGACGAGGTTCGGCGCAGACCGCGCTCGATGGCACCAATCAGGTAGGGCCGGAGCTCTCGCGCCGGGATGATCTTGTGGACCGAGCCGACCGCCAGTGCCCGCTCGATGTTGTGGATCTGTTCGAACTCGTCCGCCACCTCACCGAGCTTCTCGGAGCGAACCTCAGCCCGCAGACCGGCCAGCTCGAGCCGCAGGCGCGGGCGCTCAACCTCTTCGGCCCCGGCCAAGGCAGCCTCCAAAGCCTTGACCCGGGGGTGTTCGGAGGTACGGGTCGCGACGTCGCGGGTGAACACGACTGCTGCGGCAGGGGCACCCCCGATCACCGACGAGAACGAGCCTTCGATGGCGATGACTTCCATGTTGCTATTCAACACGCTGGAAAAGACCACGAACGAGCCGCCGTGAAAACGGGAGATCACGCAGAAAACGATGGGGCCTTCGAAGTTGACAATGGCCCTCCCGATCTCAGCGCCGTACTCAAGCTGCATCATCCGCAGCGACTCAGGCGAGCCGTCGAACCCCGACAGATTGGCCAGCACCACCAAGGGGCGGTTGCCGCTGGCAGCGTTGATGGCCCGCGCGGTTTTTTTGGAGGATTTCGGGAACAAGGTTCCTGCGGTCCACTGGTCCGGGCCGTCGGCCGGGAACCAGCCCCGCCGAGGGATCGGCCGAGACTCGATGCCGAGCATCTCGACCGGATAGCCGCCGAGGTGGGCGTCCAGGACGACGGTGGTGTCGGCATCAGCCATACCAGCCCAACGCTCAAGCACGGCGTGGTCCTGGTCGACCACGGCACGCATGACGGTGCGGATGTCGAACGGCTTCTTGCGGTCCTTGTTGACCTCTGCGGAGAAGATGTCGCCGACAGTGGTGAAGTCGCTGCAAGGATGGTTGTGCGGGTAGGTGCGCACATCCCGGTCTGGTGGGTCGTTGCTGACGGCTCGGCGCCCGAGGTGTTCCCCCGGTGCGATGTAGGTGTGCTCATAGTGTGCGAACAAGGTTCTGCACGCAGCCCTCAGGTCGGGCGCCCAGTACTGTGCCTGTCCGTTCGGTCCCATGACCCGGTCGTACCCACCGATACCGAAGTTGTCTTCGGCCGACACCCCACCTGAGTAGTCAAGCGAATGCTTGCCGGTCAGGACCATCGCGCTGTCTGGTGTCATGACCAAGATGCCCTTGGTATGCAGGAGCATGGTGGCTTCTGCGTTCCAGTACGGCTGTGCACCCACGTTGATTCCGGCCACGATGACATTCACCTCGCCGCCAGCCTGGGTGAAGGTGATCAACCGGCGCAGCGCCCGGGCCACCCAGTCCATGTTCTCGGTGCCGCTGTCCATCGAGATCATGGCTCCAGAGGACAGGGCGAACCACTCCACCGGCACAGCCATCTCCTCGGCGAGATCCAGGGCGGCCATGACCCGCGCGCACTCCGCCTCGGCCACCGATCCCAGCGACTTGGTCGGATCCCCGAAGAGGGCGACGCGCACCATGCCTTCGGGGTGGCGGGCGGTGGGCGTGGACACCAGACCGGCGACGATCCCCGCCCGGTTGCGCCCGCGGGGCCGGTCGACCGGCACCAGCCGACCGGCTTCATCCAGGTCGTGCTCGGTGAAGCTGCCACCTGCGCCGGTGAGCATCGGGACGATCTCGTAGGGATAGACGGTGCCACGGGCATGCGAGCGCCGCACCTTCTGGGTGTATTCGTCCAGCGGCGCCAGTGGATCGGTTGATGGGACCTTCACGGTCAGGCCGACGCCTGCCCCGGGCCGGTAGGAGAAGGTCAGGGCCACTTCTGTGGGCTCCGCGTCCGGCTGGGCCCGGTGTCGAACCAGGATCATGATCTCCTCCAGGCCCGCGCCCGCAGTCGTCGGTGCGGCCGCTCGGGCGAAGCCGGCCAGCTCATTGAGCGGGACCTCGATCGGAGGCCACACGTACAGCACGATGCGGTTGGCGTCCAGCCCTTTGCTTCCCCGCTCGGCCCGACTTGCCCGAATGCTCTCCAGACAGGCGGCGAGCTTGCGCTCGACGGTGGGGAAGGCGACGGCCTTTCCGGACGCGTCCAGCACCGGCGTAACGTCGTAGATCTCGGCGAGCGCGATGAGTCGCTCATCGGCCGGGTTGTCGCGCGCGACGCAGTGGAAGAGGTAGGTGTCCTCAGTCGAAGGCAGCGGGGTGCCTTCGAAGTTCTTCAACCGCCACAGCTCAAGGCGCTGACCGATCATGGGATGCATGCCGCGGATGACGCGATCTTCGGCCATTCCGCCCTGCGAGGGGCGGAAGGTGAACTGCTGCAGATGCATCCCGGTGTGGTCGCCCACCGTGAGTGTCACGCGTCGGCCCATGACCAAAACCGGGACATCGTCCAAAGCATCTCGGAGGGTCGATGCGAGCGAATCCGGTTGGGCTGAAACGTCGTCCGACGAGAGGTAGAGGTCGACCACGAGGTTGGTGGGGTCGGCTACGGCGGCAGCCAGACCAGCAACGCTGACGAGGCAGGCGGGCAGCTCGGAGAGAGCACCCATGGCCGTGATGAGCTCAAGCCGCTGGCCGCCCAGCTCGTACGCACCCGTCACGAACTGCCGACCCTCACGCCGGAAGGCCCTGACTTCCTGCAGCGTGCGGATCTTGTAGTAGCGCCGGGTGAGCACCTCGAGCATCGGCTCCCGCCCGGGGGTGTTGACTTCGATGCGCTGGACCAGCAACCGGATCAGGCGCTCGGAGCTCGCCGCCAGGGTCTCGACCCGTCGCGAATAGTCATTGGCGTCCTGATGCTCATCGAGGTACTTGAGCTGTTCGCGGACTCCCGCGATAACCAGTTCTCGTGCCGCCACGATCAGGGGATTGTCGAAGAACCGGAACCGGATGCTCCGGGCGAGCTGCCCAACGGTGGGGTAGCGCAGCTGGGTGGCCACGATCAGCCTGCCCAATACCTCCCTCATCTCGTCGCGGGCGGGACCTGTCAACGCCTCTGGCTCGACCAACCAACGCTCGAGCAGCGCTGCGATCACGGGGGTCTGGTCGGCTGCCCCCTGCTGGGCCAGGAACACCCGGTAGACCGCCTCCTCCAGCTCGGAGGTGCGCTCCAGATCCACGACGCCGTAGTGGCGAAGCACGCGCGACAACCTCGTCCGGAAGGCGTCTGGCAGTCGCTCCTGCTCAACATCGAGGGAGTGCAGGTAGGTGTGGAAGTGTTCTTGTGGGCTGTGGACGCGCTCGTCCGGGCCTTCCTCATCGTGGGTGGGCCGGTTGCGGGACAGCTCGCAAAGGTCAGCGAATGTGGTGAGCAGGGCGAGCTCCGCGCGCCTCAGCCCGGAGTCTTGCGCGAGCTCGTTACGCAGCTCTCCATACTCGGCGACGAGAGTGCGCGCCCGGGTCCCGGTCACGTCGTAACCAGTGATCATGGCCCGCAGCGCGTCCAGATGCTCACGTGCCCGCGTGGGTTCGTCAGATGGCTTGCCGGACTTCGGCGCGGTAAGGCTGTACGCCGGGGCGTCCGACACAGTGGCCTCGCCGATAGGGCGGTCGAGCCGCAACAGCGGCGCCCCTGCGTCCACCTGGGAGTTCACCCGGGCGAAGACCTCCCGGACCCTTCCCGATCGGGTAGCCCTGACTGGTGTCTGCAGTTTCATGCTCTCGAGCAGGACAACCGTCGCTCCAGCCTCCACATCCTCACCGGCCGTGACGTGAACGGCCACGACCACTGCCGGCGCGGGTGCGCGAACCAGTCCGGACTGATCCCCCTCGATCCGGTGGCTGACCCCGTCGACTTCGACCAGGTGACCGGCGGGACCGGCCACCGACACGATGTGGAAGGGTGCCCCACCGAGCCCGAGCCTGGTCTCGAAGGGGCCCAAACGGTCGATGTCGACGTCGATGACCTCCCCGTCCATCTCCAGCCGGTATCGGCGAGAAGAGACCTGGGCTACGGCCATCCGATGGGTCTGCCCCCGGTAACGGAGCTCGATCTTGCGCCCCACTGCATGCTGGGCCCGAGGTCGACCACCACGCGCGGAGCCGAGGAAAGCGCGCCGCTCAAGGGCCTCCTCAGAATCGTACTCATCGATGGCAACGCTGAGGAGGGCAATGTTGGCGAAGCGAAACGGTGCGGGGGTGGTGGAGTCACCGATGTGGTCCAGCCAGCTCGTGTCCGCCTCACCAGTCACGACCTCAGTGCGGGCCAGCAGGTCCAGCAGAAACGACTTGTTCGTTGTGCCTCCCCGGAGTACGACAGTGGTCTCTCGCACCGCACAACGCAGCCGCGACAACGCCTCGGGGCGATCCTGCCCCCAGGCGATGATCTTGGCCACCATCGAGTCGTAGCCAGGCGGAATCACGTCTCCGGAGGCAATCCCTGTGTCAACCCGGATGCCGGGACCGGACGGCAGGTTGAGCAGCACCACGGTGCCCGGGGCGGGTGCGAAGTCCTGATCGGCGTCCTCGACGTTGAGACGGGCCTCGATGGCGTAACCCATCTGGGGCGGTGTCTCACCGTCCAGTCGGAGGCCGTCAGCCACGAGCAGCTGAAGCTTGACCAGGTCGAGGCCCGTCACGGCCTCGGTCACCGGATGGTCGCTTTGCAACCGGGCGTTGACCCCCACAAAGGCAAAGGTCTGTCCGGTGGGCTGGTAGAGGAACTCGACGCTGCCCGCACCGCGGTATCCGGCCGCCTTCACGAGAGCGACTGCCGCGGTGCGAAGCTGGCCCTCCAGCTCAGCGCTCAGCTGTGGGGATCCTGACTCCTCGATCAGCTTCCAGTTGTTGCGACGCTGAATGGAGCAGTCCCGGACCCCCGGCGCCCAGACGGTGCCATGTGAGTCGGCGATGATCTGCACCTCGACGTTGCGACCACCGCTGAGCATGCCCTCCATGAACACGACCGGATCGCCGAACAGTTTCTCGGCCTCGGTCTGCATGCGTGAGAAAGCCACCCCCAGCTCATCGGCCGATCTGATCAAGCGGATGCCCCTGGAGCCTCGACCGCTGGTGGCCTTGATCACCAGCGGGTATCCGAGGGCGTCACCATGTCGAAGTGCATCCGCCGACTTCGAGACCGGTCCGCCGCTCCAGGGGACAACAGGAACACCGGTTCGCTCAGCCAGCAGCCTCGATTCGATCCGGTCGCACAGCTGCCGCATGGCGCGAGCCGGAGGGCCGATGAAGACCACCCCCAACCGCTCGCAGAGGTCGGCAAAGTCTGGGTCCTCAGCAACGAAGCCCCAACCCACCCACACCGCGTCGGCCCGGCTGACCCGGAGCGCCCGCTCGAGCTCCTCATGGTCGAGGTAAGGACCGCTCGGCGAAGTCACTTCACGCAGTAGGACCGACTCGTCAGCAAGCCGTACGAAGAGCGCTCGCTGTTCGGCCTCGGTATGCAGGGCGATGACCTTGATGCCGTAGCCGTGTTCCTCGTTCAGCTCCCGCACAGCGCGGATAAGGCGTACGGCAGGCTCACCCCTGTTGACCACGGCGACACGAGTAAACATGCTTCATCCTTCCCCGATGAGCCCAAGATGTCGTGCGCAACCGGGGTGTGAGGTCGGCACTCTGAAACTCTGCCCGGAGTCTAGCGATCTGGCGCGAGCCCGACACGCGGCTGCTGTCGTATCTCCCCATGCGGCCGGCCATCTGGGTGATGCCGCGTCAGGAGCACCGGCGATGGTTGCTCAGAGCGTGCAGCGAAGGCAGGTTCGAGCCGTCGGGCGCGCGGCGAGTCGGGCCCGAGGGATCGCCGCACCGCAGCTCTCGCAGATCCCGTAACTGCCCTCCTGGCAGCGCTGGAAGGCTCGGTCAATCTCCTCAAGCCTTGATTGGGACGCAGCCAGCAGCCCGACGACCTGGGCCCGTTCGAAGGCGACGGTGGCACCTTCCGGGTCATGCTCGTCGTCAGCATTGGACGACGCTGACGCCTCGACGATGGAGTCGAAGTCATTCTGCAGTCCCTCACCAACGGCGAGCGTCCGAAGCCGTTCGGTCTCCAGCGCTGCACGGACGGCCACGAGGGTCCAGCCCGCAGTCATCCGCCGCCATCCACCTGGTCACGCCATGTGTGTTCGGGGGAGTAGCCCAACAAGCGTCGCGCCTTGTCGATGGAGAGCAGGGTCTCATGCTCGCCGACATCACCTTTGAGCTGAACGCCCGGGAAGACCTCAGCCGCGAGGTCCGCACTCGACCTGCTCATCACCGTATCGGCGGCCGCGATGATGAATGTCTCAAATCCGGGCTCGGCCTTCTCGAGGGCTCGTAGCACAGCCTGGGCTCCGTCGCGACCGTCGATGTAGCCCCACAGATTCCACTTGCGCAGCGTCGCGTCCACGTCAAAGGACGGGAAGGCTGCATAGTCTTCCGGGTCCATCACGTTGGAGAAGCGCAGCGCACTGATACTCAGCTCCGGATCCCACCGGGTCAGCTGGATCGCCATCTGCTCCTCCAGATGTTTCACCAGCGAGTAGGTGCTTTCCGGACGGGCCGGGTAGTCCTCATCCACCGGAATATAGGGCGGATCGATATCGAACGGCAGGCCCAGAACGGTCTCGCTGGACGCGTACACGAGCTTCTTGATGCCGGCCCGCCGGGCTGCCTGGAAGACGTTGTAGGTGGAGAGGATGTTGTTGTGGAAGGTCGCGACGTCCGGGAGTATGCCGGGTGCGGGGATCGCGCCCAGGTGCACGATGGCGTCAAACCCCTGGTGGCGGTCATCGATGCCGAGGATCGCATCAATGACCTGGCCATAGTCTTTCAGGTCCACCAGAACCAGGCCGGAGCCCTTTTCGCCGACGCGGTCCAGGTTCATCACGTCGTGCCCAGCGTCGTTGAGCCGTTGGACGACGGTCTTGCCCAGTTTTCCACTTCCGCCTGTGACGGCAATTCTCATTCGTTGCTCCGTAGCGAGTGCGATTGGAACGGTACAGATGTCACCAGGCGTAGTCCTCTGGAGCGCTCTTGTGTCCGGGGAAGATCTCATCCAACCGGGTCAATGTCTCCGCGTCCAGGTGAACGTCCAGGGCGTGGAGCGCGGCGTCAAGCTGCTCCTGGGTGCGAGGTCCAATGATCGGTGCGGTCACAGCGGGCTGCGCCAACAGCCATGCGAGGCCGACGTCTCCTGGTTTGTGGCCCAGCTCATCTGCCAGATCTTCGTACTGCTGGATCTGGTCCCGATGTGTTTCCAGCGTTTCCAGTGCCGGGCCCTCGGCCCGGCGGACACCGTCAGCCTCCTTGCGGAGCACCCCGCCCAGCAGCCCACCGTGAAGTGGAGACCATGGGAGGATGCCCAGACCGTACTCCCGGGCAGCGGGGATGACCTCGAGCTCAACTGAGCGGGTCAGCAGATTGTAGATGGACTGTTCGCTGACCAGACCGGTGTAGTGGCGCTGCGCAGCGGCGGCTTGTGCCTGTGCGATGTGCCAGCCCGCGAAGTTGCTGCTGCCCGAGTACAGGATCTTGCCCTGCTGGACGGCCAGCTCGATGGCCTGCCAGATCTCATCCCACGGGGTATCCCGGTCAATGTGGTGGAACTGGTAAAGATCGATGTAGTCCGTCTGCAGTCGCTTGAGGCTGGCATCCAGAGCGCGGCGGATGTTCAGGGCGGAGAGCTTGCTCTCGTTGGGTCGGTCGGTCATACCGCCATAGAGCTTGGTGGCCAACACGGTGTTCTCGCGGCGCTCACCGCCTGTGGCGAACCAGCGGCCCAGGATCTCCTCAGTCCAGCCTCGGTGCTCGCTGCCGCCGTACACATTGGCCGTGTCGAAGAAGTTGATCCCCGCCTCTTGGGCGGAGTCCATCATGGAGTGGGCGACCGACTCCTCGGTCTGCGGGCCGAAGTTCATGGTGCCAAGGCACAGACGGGAGACAGACAGGCCGGAACGGCCAAGGTGGGTGTACTGCATGTATGAGGTCCTTGCCACTAGATCGGTTCGGTATCGCCTGAGGTTGCGGTCGACGGCGGCCCGCACTGCCTAGCCTAGGCTGGAGGACCCCTTCTCGAACACCAAGGAGCTGCCATGGTTACCGTGCCAAACCTGACATTGAACAACGGGGTGACGATTCCCCAACTCGGCTTTGGCGTATTCCAGGTCCCGCCACGAGAGACGCAGCGGGTGGTGGAGGACGCACTGGAAGCCGGCTACCGGCATTTCGACACGGCCGCCGCATATGGAAATGAAGCGGGCGTCGGTGCCGCGATCGCCTCCTGCGGAATCCCCCGCGAGGACATCTTCATCACCACCAAGCTCCGCAACGGGGAGCACGGCACCGCCGCAGATGCCTTCGAGGCCAGCCGCGAGTCGCTCGGCGTCGACGTCATTGACCTCTATCTCATCCACTGGCCGGTCCCGTCCCAGGGCCTGTTCGTCGAGGCGTGGGAGGCCCTGGAGAAGATCCAGGCAACGGGCGGGGCCCGGGCCATCGGCGTGTCCAACTTCCTGCAGGAACACCTGGATACGCTGATCGCTGAGACGACTGTGGTCCCGGCCGTGAACCAGTTCGAGCTCCACCCGAGCTTCCAGCAAACTGCCCTGTCCGCCAAGTCCCGCGCTCATGGGATCGCGGTCGAGGCATACAGCCCGCTGGGCCAGGGCGCTGATCTTGAGGCGACCGCGGTCACAGCCCTGTCGCAACGGCGCGGGGCAACTCCGGCACAGATTGTCCTGGGCTGGCATCTCGGCGTGGGCAATATCGTGATCCCCAAGTCCGCCGACGCGCAGCGCATGCGCGAAAACCTCGCCGCGGCCGAAACCACCCTCAGCCAGGACGAGCTGGACGCCGTCACTGCGCTGGACTCCGACGTCCGGCTCGGCGCCGACCCGGCTGAGGCTGCTTTCACCCAGATGTAGGGCAAAGCAGGCGTCGCTGCGTTCGTCCATCAGAGCATCGTCTGTTCAGGTCGAATCGGGTCAAAGACACCGACGCCAACGTATCTAGGCCATAGTGTTTGGCGCGTCGGACCGGGGAGGTGCAAGGGCGAAAGGGGGACGTCATGAGCAGGACGGATCGCCTCAGCCCCCGATCAGAGGACGACAACGGATCTTCACGGTGG
This sequence comes from Actinomycetales bacterium, assembly GCA_038212865.1. Classification (GTDB taxonomy): domain Bacteria; phylum Actinomycetota; class Actinomycetes; order Actinomycetales; family Dermatophilaceae; genus UBA4719. The sequence goes on along the minus strand of JBBQUB010000023.1, from coordinate 5,224 downwards.
CCGAAGGGGTTGTCTGGGCGTGGCCCGTCGCTGTCGCGTACGGCGAGCCACCGGGACCTGCTCGGCCGATGGGCGTCAACTGTTCTGGCGCTGGTCCTGCTCGCGTTGACGGCGGTCTCACTGTGGTCTGCGGTCACGACTCGATCGGCGGCGACAATGGCGGACCGGTCGCGGGTGTTGGCGGCGGACTACGCGGAAGCCCGGTTCCAGGTCGGGCAGGAGGAGTCGCTGGAACGCAAGTACAGACTGGAGGCGAGCCCGGAGGTGCGGGCTCTGCATGCCGCTGCAGCCCGGGCCCTGGACGATGCGATGCGGCAGCTGGCCATCCACGGTAACGCCCCGGAACGCGCCCAGTCCGCGGCGATCATCAAGCGCAACGCCGCGTATGTGACGTCCGCACGGTTGCTGTTCGACGCCACCGACGCGCACAGCACTGCGCTTGCCCTGCGAATCGACCACACGAAGGTCGACCCGGTCTCGAGTGAGCTACAAGCCGATGTGTATGGCTTGGCCCGACGGCACGACTGGGCTGCCGCGCGCTTCGGCCGGCTGTTGCGGCACACCGAGACCGTCGCGCTGGCTGCGACATTGGGGGTGTTCGGGGTCGGAATGTGCCTGGTCGCCATGGTTCTTCGGGCTCGCCGACGCTACGACAAGCAGGTCGCCGTCCACACCGCGACCAGTGAGCACCAGGCAGGGCACGACGCCCTGACCGGACTGCCTAACCGTCTTGCCTTCGGCGAACGGCTGCAGACTGCGCTCGACGCTGCGGCGCCCGCCGGAGACAGCGTCGGAGTGGTCCTGCTCGATCTGGACCGGTTCAAGGAGATCAACGACACGCTCGGCCATCGCTATGGCGACATGCTCCTCCAGCTGATCGGCCCTCGGCTGCTTGAGGTGTTGCGCCCGGACGACCTGGTCGCCCGCCTCGGCGGCGACGAGTTCGTGATCATGCTGGCCGGTGATCGTGCCGACAAGGCTCATCCAGACACCCCTCGCGGCACTGAGCACGTCTACCAGCAGATCACCGAGCGCGCCCTCGAAGTCCTGACCCATCCGTTTATCATCGAGGGCCTGTCCCTGGTGGTGGAGGCAAGCGCCGGTCTGGCGGTGTATCCGCAGGACGGAACCAGTCCCGAGCTTCTCGTCCAGCGCTCGGACATCGCCATGTACGTCGCTAAGAGCACGCAGACGCGAGTGACCCGCTACGACAGGAGGCTGGACGAGCACAACCCCCGCAAGCTCGCGCTCCTGGCCGAGCTCCGGGGCGCGGTGAGCCAGAATGAGCTCGTCATGCACTACCAGCCGGCGGTGGACCTGCTCAGCGGCGATGTGTTCGGTGTCGAGGCGCTCGTTCGGTGGCAGCACCCCGTCGAGGGGCTGCTCGCCCCCGGCGAGTTCATCCCCCTGGCTGAAAGCAGCGGCTTCATCCACGAGCTGACCCGCCACGTGCTGAACCTGTCGCTGGACCAGGCCAAAGTGTGGATCGACAGTGGTTCGCCGTTGTCGATCTCGGTCAACCTTTCTGCCCGATGTCTGCTCGACAGCACTCTGCCCGAGACGGTCCGGATCGCTCTCGAACGTACCGCCGTACCACCGAGGCTGCTCATGCTCGAGATCACCGAGAGCGCGATCATGGCGGATCCGGTCCGGGCCGGTGAGGTCATACGCCGGCTGCACGGTCTCGGGGTCGACCTGTCGATCGACGACTTCGGCACCGGCTACACCTCCATCAGCTACCTGCGCGATCTTCCCGTCGACGAGCTCAAGATCGACCGGTCATTCGTCACCGGCATGCTCCGCGACACCAAGGACGCCGTCATTGTCCAGACCAGCATCGACCTCGCCCATCGGCTGGGATTGCGCGTCATCGCTGAGGGTGTCGAAGACCCCCACACCTGGCACGCGCTTCAGACACTGGACTGTGACGCCGCACAGGGCTTCTGGTTCAGCCGGGCGCTGCCTAGCGACGAGCTTCTGCCCTGGCTCAGCACCTGGCGCAGCGAACACGCCATCCCACAGCTGCTATGAGCCCCAGCATCTTCAGGGCCCGGGCCCGGGTCAACCCCTCCGCACGGCCCACCTCCGGTCTGGCACAGCATCGCGGCCATGGCGCCGGGCTTGGTGCTCGGTACTTGGTGTCTGGATCAGTCAGTGGCGTCGGTCGGTCGTCCCCACCTGGTGGCAGCGGCAGCTAGCGGCGTCAGGTCGACCCCGCCGCCGACCAGATAGGCGGCCAGATCTGCGCGCATGGCAGGTGTCCAGAACCTGCGAAGGTGCGCCCCGACCTCGGCGACCGCTTCGTCCAGCGGGCGGTGAGCCACGTTGGCAGCAATCTGGTTGACCATGCGCACCAAGGCTGCGGTGTCACTCGCCCGTCCACCCGGATCGGTTCCGGGAGCACCGGCGCCCCGAAGGGTGATCGGCGCCACCTGCACCGCGGTGACCTTGTACTCGGGGCAGTTGGTCGCCCAGTCCGAGTTCTCGGTCGTGACGATGTTCGCCCCACTGACGGGGTAGTGGAAGGTGGTGTAAACCACGCCCTGCGGCATCCGGTCGGCGATCCTGGCCGCCAGAACCGTCTCACCTACGCGGCTGGTGATCGCCACAGCGGCGCCGTCGGCGATGCCGCGCTCTTCGGCGTCGTAGGGGTGAATCTCCAGGATGTCTTCGCCGTGCCACTGCACATTGGGCGTCCGGCGCGTCTGGGCTCCGACGTTGTACTGGGACAGGATGCGACCGGTGGTGAGGATCAACGGGAACTTGCGGCTGGTGCGCTCCTCGGTCGGCACGAAGGGCGTGTCGACGAAGTGTCCTTTGCCGCGCACGAACCCGTCCACGTGCATGGTGGGCGTGCCATCTGGTGCCGAGGCGTTGCACGGCCACTGCACGCTGCCCACCGCGTCTAGCTTGGCGAACGAGACCCCCGCGAAAGTGGGGGTAGTAGCGGCGATCTCATCCATGATCTCGCTGCTGTGGTCATAGTGCATGGGGTAGCCCATCGCAGTTGCGAGCTGGCAGGCCACCTGCCACTCCTGCCTGCCGGACTTCGGCGCCATTACCGGGCGTACCCGGTTGATCCGCCGCTCGGCGTTGGTGAACGTCCCGTCCTTCTCCAAGAACGACGTCCCGGGCAGGAAGACGTGGGCGAACGCAGCGGTCTCGTTCAGGAACAGGTCCTGCACGATCAGCAGGTCCAACGAGGCCAGTGCCGCCTTGACATGCTTGACGTTCGGATCGGACTGCGCGATGTCCTCGCCCTGCACGAACATGCCGCGGTAGGTGCCGGCGAGGGCCGCGTCCAACATGTTGGGGATCCGCAGCCCCGGTTCAGGGTCGAGCGTGCGCTGCCACACGTGCTCAAAAGACTGCCGCACGGAGTCGTTACCCACGTGGCGGTAGCCAGGCAGCTCGTGCGGGAACGAGCCCATGTCGCAGGCACCCTGCACGTTGTTCTGCCCACGCAGCGGGTTGATGCCCACGCCCTCCCGGCCGATGTTGCCGGTGGCCATCGCGAGATTCGCCATGCCCATCACCATCGTTGAGCCCTGGCTGTGCTCGGTCACCCCGAGGCCGTAGTAGATCGCCGCGTTGGGCGCCGTGGCGTACAACCGCGCCGCAGCGCGCACCTGCGCGGCCGGGACGCCGGTGATCTGCTCCGTCGCCTCCGGGCTGTTCTCCGGGCGCGCGATGAACTCCTCCCACTGGGCGAACGACCCCACCTCGCACCGCGCCGCGACGAAGGTCCGATCGACCAGCCCCTCGGTCACCACCACGTGCCCGAAGGCGTTGACGATGGCCACGTTCGTGCTTGGGCTCAGCTGCAGGTGGTATGCAGCCGCAACGTGCGGACTGCGCACCATGTCGATACGGCGCGGGTCGATGACCACCAGCGAGGCACCCTGGCGCAGCCGCTGTTTCATCCGGGAGGCGAAGACGGGGTGGGCATCTGTGGGGTTGGCCCCGATCAGCACGATGACGTCGGCCTGCGCGATCGACCTGAACTCCTGCGTGCCGGCTGAGGTGCCAAAGGTCTGGCTCAGCCCATAGCCGGTCGGGGAGTGGCACACTCGCGCGCAGGTGTCGACATTGTTGTTGCGAAAGCCCGCCCGGATCATCTTCTGCACCACGAAGACCTCTTCGTTGGTGCAGCGTGAGGAGGTGATCCCACCGATGGATCTGACCCCGTGCTTTGCCTGGATCGCGGTGAGCCGGGACGCCGCATGGCCGATCGCCTCGTCCCACGACACCGTGCGCCACTGGTCGGTGATGGACTCTCGCACCATCGGCGAGAGCTGGCGGTCCCGGTGGGAGGCATAACCCCATGCGAAGCGGCCCTTGACGCACGAGTGGCCCTCGTTGGCCCCGCCGTCCTTGGCCGGCACCATCCGGATGACCTCGTCGCCACGCAGCTCAGCCTTGAAGGAGCAGCCGACACCGCAGTAGGCGCACGTGGTGAGGACGGTGCGCTCCGGGGGGCCCAGCGAGATCACCGTCTTGTCCTGCAGCGCCGAGGTGGGACAGGCCTGGACGCAGGCACCGCACGACACGCACTCGGAATGCATGAATGACTCACCTGCGGACGCTGAGACCACGGAGCCGAAACCACGACCCGCGATGGTCAGCGCGAAGGTGCCCTGCACTTCGTCGCAGGCGCGGACGCATCGCGAGCAGGCGATGCACTCGGCGGGGTCAAAGGTGAAGTAGGGGTTGCTCTCGTCCTTGACCGCGCCGAGGTGGCTCCGGCCATCGAGACCGTAGCGCACCGCGCGAGCGTCGGGAAGCCCCAATGACACTGCCATCGCTCGCAGTTCGCACCCGTCACTCTCGCCAGGGTGTCCGCTGTCCAGACAGTCGCGGGGGTGGTCGGAAAGGTAGAGCTCCATCACCCCGCGGCGCAGCCGAGCCAGAGAGGGGGAGTGCGTCGTAACAACCATGCCCGGGCTGCAGGGGGTGGTGCACGAGGATGGGGTGCCCCTGCGGCCCTCGATCTCGACCAGGCACAGGCGGCAGGAGCCGAACGGCTCGAGCGAGTCAGTGGCGCAAAGCCTCGGTATGTCGACTCCGGCCAGCGCCGCTGCTCGCATGACCGACGTCCCGGCAGGCACGGCCACCGACATGCCGTCGACCTCGAGTCGGACAGCGGCCTCACCAGGGAGGGCGGGAGTGCCGTAGTCGGGTTCGATGAGCAGGGTCATGGTTGGACACCAACCGATTCGTCGAG
>JBBQUB010000022.1:0-20422 GCA_038212865.1 Actinomycetales bacterium | reverse complement strand
GATGCGGCTGCCGACAGTCTGCCCGACCAAGCCCTTGTCCCAGCCCGGAATGACCTGGCCGGCGCCGATCTGGAAGTCCACGGGCGCACCGCGATCGCCCGACGCGTCAAACTTCTTGCCGTCCTTCCACAACACTCCGGTGTAGTGGACCTTGATGTTCTGTTTGGCCTTGACGACCGGACCGGCGCCCTTGATCAGCGGCTGGATGACCAGGGCCGTCGGTGCGGCGGTCTTGGGAACCTTGATCACGGCCGCCTTGGTGCCGTCAACGGTGACGGTCGGGAGCCCTGCCTTGGGCGGAACCGCAGCACCCGTGGCGGTCTTCAGCGGTGTGCTGGCCGAGACGACTTCGATGAAGAAGACCACCGTGTCCGTCGGGCCGAAACCCGCCTGGGTGTTGCCTTCGGCCCCGAAGGCATCCACCGGCGGGATCGCGACCAGCAGGCGCGAACCGATCTGCTGGCCGCTCAGCCCCTTGCTCAGACCCGGCAGCAACGTGGTCGACGAGAGATCTAAGGCTGCGGCCTGCTTGCCGAAGCTGGACTCGATCTGCTTGCCGTCCTTGCCGTTGAACAGGCTGTAGTTGAACAGGATCGAGTTCGCCTTGCTCAGCTTGGCGCCCGTGCCCTCGGTGACGACCTTGGTGGTCGTCACCTTCACGCTCAGCGGCTTGGTCTTGAAGGTCACCGTCGGCGCCTTGTCAGTGCCAGCAACCGTGATGCTGTCGAGGGCGCTGGGAGCCGATGCCTCGGTGTTGTCAGCTGAGCCGCAGGCCGCCAGGGCGATGAGGGGTAGGAGAGCCGCAGACACAACTCGGACACGAGACAGGCGCACGCGAAGACCTTCGATCGTTGGGTGTGGATTCTGCCAACTACCATAACGCGGCTATCTGGTAGTCCCGACCGGCGTCGCCGCGATGTCGTCGATCACATGCTGGCGATGAGTCGCTCGACGCGCGCGTCAACGGCGGCGAACGGGTCCTTGCACAGGACAGTCCGTTGTGCCTGGTCGTTGAGCTTGAGGTGGACCCAGTCGACCGTGAAGTCCCTCTTGTGTTCCTGGGCGGCACGGATGAAGTCGCCGCGCAGCTTGGCCCGCGTCGTCTGGGGCGGCACGCTCTTGGCTTCGAAGATCTCGGGGTCTGCGCAGATGCGGGCGGCGTTGCCTCGTCTCTGCAGGAGGTAGAACAGGCCGCGCTCACGGTTGATGTCGTGATAGGCCAGATCAAGCTGGGCTATGCGCGGGCTGGACATCGACAGGTCGTGCTTGGCCGCATAGCGCAAGATCAGCTGGTACTTGATGATCCAGTCGATCTCGGTGCCCACCAGTGCCAGATCCCCCGTGTCGATCGCCATCAGCGTCCGGTGCCACAGGTCGAGGACCATCTTGTGGGTCGGGTCGCCCATACCCTCGCGCTCCACGAACGCGCTGGCCCGTTCGAGGTACTCCCTCTGAATCTCCAGTGCGTTCAGCTCACGACCGTTGGCGAGCTTGACCTTCTTGCGACCGGTGATGTCGTGGCTGATCTCGCGGATCGCCCGGATCGGGTTCTCGAGGGTCAGATCCCGCATCACCACACCGGCCTCGATCATCCGCAGCACCAGATCAGCCGAGCCGACCTTGAGCATCGTGGTCGACTCGCTCATGTTCGAGTCCCCGACGATGACGTGTAGTCGGCGGTACTTCTCGGCGTCGGCGTGCGGCTCGTCGCGGGTGTTGATGATGGGACGCGAACGAGTCGTAGCGCTCGAGACAGCTTCCCAGATGTGGTCCGCTCGCTGGCTGACGCAGTAGGTCGCCCCCCTCGATGTCGTGGTGATCTTGCCTGCACCACAGATGATCTGGCGGCTGACCAGGAAGGGGATCAAGATGTCGGACAGCTTCTGGAACTCCCCGGCGCGCCCGACCAGGTAGTTCTCGTGGCAGCCATAAGAGTTCCCCGCCGAGTCGGTGTTGTTCTTGAAGACATAGATCTCGCCCGCGATGCCTTCGTCGGCGATCCGTTGCTGGGCATCGGCGACGAGTCCCTCGACAATGCGCTCCCCCGCTTTGTCGTGGGTGACGAGCTGCCTGACGTCATCACATTCGGGCGTCGCGTACTCGGGGTGGCTACCCACGTCCAGATAGAGCCGGGAGCCGTTGGCGAGGAACACGTTGGATGACCTGCCCCAGGACACCACCTTGCGGAACAGGTAGCGGGCCACTTCGTCGGGGGTCAGCCTTCGCTGGCCGTCGAAGGTGCACGTGACTCCGTACTCGTTCTCGATTCCGAAGATCCGGCGATCCATGGCTTCACTGTAGAGCGCGGGGACCGCTCTGCGCTGGGCTAACGGGCTAACGGGGTGTTAACCCGGTGTCATGTCCGGAGCCGGCGTGGTTGATTGGCCCCATGAAGATCTTGGTACTCGGCGGCACGTCGTGGCTCGGCGGCCAGATCACCCGCACCAGTCTGGAGCGAGGCCACGCGGTCACCTGTCTCGCACGAGGTGACTCCGGGCAGACCCCGCCAGGCGCAACCTTCGTGCGCGCTGACCGAGGTGAGGGCACGGCATACGACCTGGTCCGCGAGCAGGGCTGGGATGGCGTCGTGGACGTCTCGTGGCAGCCTGGGTTCGTCCGCGCTGCGGTCAGCGCCCTCGCCGCCCGCGTGCGCACGTGGGTCTATGTGTCCTCATGCTCCGTCTATGCCGCGCACGACACGATTGGCGCGGACGAGTCCGCCCCGGTGCTGCCGGCCATGGTCGAAGAGGCGGCAACGATGGAGACGTATGGCGAGGCCAAGGTTGCGTGCGAACGCGCAGTCCTGGAGGGGGTTGGCGACGACAGGACGGTCATCGCGCGATCAGGCCTGATTGGCGGCCCGGGCGACCACACGGGGCGGACGGGCTACTGGCCGTCGAGGTTCGCGCGTCCCTCGACCCGAGACGGCGCTGTGCTCGTTCCCGTTGAGCAGAACGTGTCGACGCAGGTCGTGGATGCGCGGGACCTCGCGCTATGGCTGGTGCGTTGTGTCGAGGACTCGGCCAGCGGCACCTACAACGTTGCTGGACCGGCGACTCCGCTCTCCGAGCACCTCGCCGTCGCCCGTTCGGTCGCGGGTCACACCGGGCCGCTCGTCGCCGTGACCAATGACTGGTTGGTCGCCCACGAGGTAGACGAGTGGGCCGGACCTCGGTCCCTTCCACTGTGGCTGCATTCGGCAGACACGGAGGGTTTCGCGGCACGCAGCACTGACGCGGCCGTCGCGGCTGGCCTGGTCTGTCGACCGCTCGACCAGACCCTCACCGACGTCCTTCGCTGGGAGCTGGCCCGTCTTGACCAAGGCCATGATGGACCACGTGGGGCCGGCCTGGAGCCAGACCAGGAACGCCAGCTGATCGAGGCCGCCGGCGCCTGACAGAGTGCCGCGGGACGGCTGGCCAGGCGAAGGTGGTGGGTTCGCATCGCCTGTGGCACCGAGATCGATGGCACCGGTGACACCGAAATGTCACTTTCCGGTCCTTATGCTGAACCTGCCTTCTTAAAATGTCCGTTTCTATGGGACGATTCGTGATGTGACCGCCTCGCCAGAAACGTTGAACGAGGCCTCGGTCGACTCGGCCGGCCCGCCTGAGGAGCCCAGCTCCGCAGCCTTCGGGCTGTTGTCCCGCGCCCAGGCCATTGCTGATGGACTCCGCGCGGAGGTGGAGGCAGAAGTCTCTGCACTGCGCGCGGAGGCGCTCGCGGCCCATGACGAGGCCAAACGACTTCACGCCGCCGCGGCGAGCGTTCACAACGACGCCCTCAGCGCTCAGCGATCGGCTCTGGCCCGGCTCGCGGAGGCGCGCGAGGAAGCGGTCCAGCTGGTGGCAGACGCGGCGGACCAGGCAACGCTGGTCGCTGACGCCGCCGACCACACCAGCGAGCAGCTCCTCACCACGTCAGCGGCGGAGGCGCAGGAGATCCGGCGCACCGCCCGTGCCGAGGACGAGCGGCTCCGTGGCCTTGCGACCACAGAGCTCGAGCAGGTCCGCGCGCAGATCAAGGCGCTTCAGTCAGAGTCCGCGACTGACCTTGCGATCCGCGAGAGCAAGATCAACGCAGAGGTCTTGCGCCTGGGTGAGCAGGCTTCCCAGCAGGCCAACGCGATCCGGGCTGCGGCTCAGGACGCCTCCAACGAAGCCATCTCGAAAGCAAACGCTGACGCGGACGCAGCCCGCGGCGCAGCCGTACGGGAGCTGGAACAGGCGCGCGCGCAGGCGGCCGAGCTCAGCTCTACCTCCGCGGCTGACGCCGCGTCCCTGCGCGATGCCGCAACTGCCAAGGCGGACAGCGTCTTGCGTGAGGCTGCCGAGCATATGGACTGGGCCAAAGACGCGGTCAGGTCCTTGCTCTCGACCGCAGCGGCCCGGGCCGAGCAGGAGCGCCTGGCCGTCCACGACGACTCGGCGAGCCATTTGTTTATCCGCCGGCGACAGCTGCAGGACATCATTGCCCGCGTCGCGTTGCGTACCCGAGCTGCCGTGGCCGAGGCCGCGGCCGAGTCTGAACGACTGCGTGCGCAGGCCAACGCTGTCCTGGAGGCCGCCGACAAGGACTCCCTCGCGACGCGCGAACATGCCAAGGCCCATGCCGAGCGGGTCATCACCGAGTCCGACCTGACTGCACAGGCAGGGCTGGAGCGCGCGCAACGGCGGCTGGACGAGTCCGAGCGTGGGGCAAAGATGCTGCGCGAACGGGCAGCAACAGAGGTTGCGCGGTTGCAGACCGAAGCCCATGAGCACCGCAGGGCAGTGCGTGACGAGGCGACCACAACCCTTGCGGCTGCCCGAACGGACGCCGACACCATCCGCGCCGAGGCACGTGACCTCCTCCTGCACGCCCGCGCTGAGGTTGACGCCCTGGCTGAAAGGCGAGACGACATCACCGAACAGCTCAGCCAGTTGTCCGGTGTGATCGAGGCCCTTGCGGTATCTGAGCACGCCGCAGCAACAGCCAAGGGCTCCACACCAATCACTGACAACACTGACCCCACGAAGCAAGAGACGATAGGAACCAGATGAACGAGTCCAACGCCCAGTTCCGCAGCGTGCTACGCGGCTATGACACCGCACAAGTGGACCAGCACGTCCGCGACCTGACGGAGGCCGCAGTGGCAGCCCGGCGCGAGGCCGGCGAGCTGAGCATCCAGGTGAGCAAGCTCGAAACGACTCAGCGCCAGCTCACGAGCGACGTCGAAGCTCACGCAGCCCGGACCCGTGCGCTGGAGGAAGAGCAGAAGAAGGCTGCAGCACCGACATACCTGGATCTGGGCCAGCGCATCGGCGCGATGCTCACGCTCGCCGACGAAGAGGGCAACGAGCTGCGGACCCTGGCCAAGGCGGACGCTGAGACCCACCATGCGCTTGCCGACGAGAGCGCTCGCGCGACCCGTGGGGGCGCGGACGTCTACGCGAAGGAGACGCGCAGCGCCGCGGACGCGGACGCCGCCCGGGTTCTGGAGGATGCCAAACGGCGCGCCGACAGCATCCTGGACGACGCCGACCGTCAGGCCACGGCACGTCGCGAAGAGGCCGAAGCCGTCTACGAGCGGGCGCGCGCCAAGTCAGCTGCTGCGGCTGCCGACTTCGAGACGACTCTCGCCACCCGGCGGGACACCTCGGCCCAGGAGTTCGCTGTGCAGATCGCTGCGGCGGAGGCACAGCTGGCCGCCGTGCAGCAACGGTCGGAGCAGCTCCATAAGGATTCCGAGCTGAGGCAGCAGGAGTCTGCAAGCAAGTCGGCTCACCAGCTCGAAGAGGCCAAGAGCCAGGCACAGACGATGGTGGCCGAGGCCAAGACCAAGGCAGACCGGATCCGGGATGACTCTGAGCGCGTGCTCGCGGCCGCCACCCAGCGCCGGGACAGCATCAACGCGCAGCTCACCAACGTCCGGCAGATGCTGGCGACGCTCAGCGGGGGAGCGATGGCCAACCCGACGGACCCGGCAAAGTCTGAGGCGGCGAAGGCAGACCCGGAAAGGTCCGAGCCGACAAAGTCTGAGACTACGAAGCCAGCGCCAGCAGGAGCTGCCGCCGACCCGAAGGCAGCCACGACCGAGGGCAAGGCTGACCAGAAGGCTGGCGACCCCAAAGCAGCTGACCAGACGGCTGGCGACCCCAAAGCAGCTGACCAGAAGGCTGGCGACCCCAAAGCAGGCGACCAGAAGGCCGCCACCGCACCTCAGTCGGCCGGCATCAAGGGCTGAGTCAGGGCGATCTCTCAGCGCGGCTAGCCGGTCCCTCAGGGGGGATCAACTGGCCGCGTTGATGTCTGCCCCCAGGGCCGGAGCTCAGCCGGCCAGATGGGCGAAGGACGCTGGTTCGGCCGCGAGGAACTCCGAAAAGGACATCGGTCGCTGGCCGGTGAGATGTTCGATGGTGTGACCGGTCACCGAGCCTTCTCCGGTGTCCAGCATCAGATAGGACCCGATCCAGCCGTCGACGAGCCAGTCAGGATGACTTGAGCGGGAGGCTCTTGCCTCCTCGAGCGTCTCGGGATGGTAGGTGATCACCCGGCGGGTCGCTCTCGTCAGGCTCCGCGCGGTCTCATGCAGGTCGATGGCGTGAGGTCCGGACACGTCGTAGATCTGCCCCTCATGACCGGGCTCGGTCAACAGCACCGCGGCCAACCGTGCTACGTCGGCTCGAGCGACCCAGGCCACGCGACCGTGTCCAGCCGGTGCGCGGATCACCCCGTCGGCTCCCACGAAGTGGGGGGCGACGTCGGCATACAGCGCGTTTCGCATTGCGGTGAGGCTTATCCCGGCGGCGCGGACTGCCTGCTCGGTGTCGGCGTGGTCCCGGGCGAAAGGAAACGTTGCCTGTGGCGAGGCGCCCATGAAGGAGGTGTAGACGATCCGCTCGACGCCGGCGAGCCGAGCACCCTCGATGGCCTTTCGGTGCAGCAGTGCGCGGTCCGGATCCTCGTGCCCGGACACCAGGAACATGGTGCCAACGCCGTCCAGTGCGCGAGCCATCGCCTCGGGGTCCGCGTATGCCGCAACGGCCACATCTGCACCCGGCAGCTGCGGCGCCCGGGACGGGTCGCGCACGATCAACCGCTGGTGGACGCCTCGCGCCGCCAGCTGACGAGCAACCCGTCCGCCGAGCTCACCGGTTGAGCCAGTGACCGCGATGGTCATGACAGGTCCGGGTCGGCTCTCTCGACGGGTGCAGTTTCGCCGGTCAATGTGTCGTGGCGACCAGGTGTCGGGTCTTCGTCGGCGGGAACGTCCCTGGTGGGGTCCTCGCTGCTCAACAACGCTTCGAGCAAAGGCCCCTCGATACGGCGGAAGGTCCGACGAGGCCGCGCCCGGTCGAGCACCGCGACCTCGAGCTGGGTTGCCGTAAGGTCGCGGGACGGCCCACCGGCCGGGTCCTGGCACAGCAGCTCTTTGGCCAGGCCCAGAGCATCACCCAGGTTCATGCCGGGCGCCCACCGCTCCTCCAGACCGGCGCTGATGTGCTCGCCAGCACCGCCCATCGCGATGAAACCTTGCTCATCGGCCACCGAGCCGTCATAGGTCAGGCGATAGATCTGGTCCTTGTCGGCGGTCTGCCCGACCTCGGCAACAACGATCTCGACCTCATAGGGCTTCGACTCCTGGGTGAAGACCGTGCCCAGCGTCTGGGCGTAGGCGTTGGCCAGCCCTCGCGCGGTCACGTCGCTTCGGTCGTAGGAGTAGCCGCGCAGGTCGGCATAGCGGACACCGGCCACCCGCAGATTCTCGAACTCGTTGTACTTGCCGACGGCGGCAAAGGCGATGCGGTCATAGATCTCGGACACCTTGTGCAAGGCCCGCGACGGGTTGTCGGCCACGAACGCGATGCCTCTGTCATAGCCGAGGACAACCACGGAGCGACCTCGGGCGATCCCCTTGCGCGCGAAGTCAGCCCGGTCCTTCATCAGCTGCTCGGGCGAGACGTAGAAGGGCATGCTCATCGCGCGCCTCCGGGGTTACCGCGGCGGTCAGCCACGATCTGCTCGACAACAACGGCGAGTGAGTCGTCGTCCAGGAACCGAAGGCCCTCGGAGTCGACCACAGCCACGGTCGGCCAGATCCGCCGACCAAGGTCTGGGCCACCGGTGGCTGAGTCGTCGTCGGCAGCGTCATAGAGCGCCTCGACCGCGACCCGGATGGCTGCCGCCGGGTCCATCCCGGGGCGCCAGAGCTTCTTCATCGCGCCACGGGCGAACAAAGAGCCTGAACCCACGCTGTGGTGGTCATGCTCCTCGTAGCAGCCGCCGGTGACGTCGTAGGAGAAGATCCGGCCACCCTTGGCGGCGAAGTCGTATCCCGCGAACATCGGGACCACGGCCAGACCCTGCATCGCCATCGCGAGGTTGGACCGGATCATGGTCGCGAGACGGTTCGCCTTGCCCTCCACCGAGAGCAGGGTGCCTTCGATCTTCTCGTAGTGCTCAAGCTCAACCTGGAACAGCTTCACCATCTCGATGGCAATCCCTGCCGTTCCGGCGATCCCGACAGCGGAGTACTCGTCCGCGCTGAACACCTTGTCCATGTCGCGGTTGGCGATCAAGTTGCCCATCGTGGCTCGACGGTCCCCCGCCATGATGACGCCGCCGTCGTAGGCGAGGGCCACGATCGTTGTCCCATGAGGTGCATCAACGGTGCCGCCCACAGGCAGCGGTCGACGCGAGGGGAGCATCTCTGGAGAGTGCGCGGCGATGAAGTCGGCGAAGGACGAAGAACCGGTCGTCATGAACGCAGCCGGCAGTCGTCCGGCAGCACCCGAGGCGAAGCTCACTGGCCGCCCTTCTGAACGAATCCGCGCACAAACTCTTCGGCGTTGGCTTCGAGCACCCCATCGATCTCGTCAAGCACGCTGTCGATGTCGTCATCGAGCGCGTCCTTGCGCGCAGTTGCCTCGGGGGTGGCCGCAGTGGGCTCGGGCGCCTCGTCCGGGGTCTCGTCGCGACGCTGGGGCCGACTGTGTTCCTGGTTTGGCATCTGTCCTCCACTCAGGTTGATCAGGGCCGGCAAACGCCGGACAAGTGCATCTCGATGTAACGCTCTTCGTCTCGGCAGCCTAACCCGCTGTCAACTGTTGGCGGCGGCTAACTCGCTTAACAAAGTGGATGCGTCCGGACTTCGGTCGATCAGGTCGCCGACGCCCTCGCGGGTTCCGCGCAGCGGTTCAAGCATGGGAACCCGCTGCAGGGCCGACTGGCCGGGGAGGTCGAAAATCACCGAGTCCCAAGAGGCGGCAGCAATCTCCGTCGGATATTTCTCCAAGCAGCGGCCCCGGAAGTAGGCGCGGGTGTCCTCGGGCGGGTTGGTCATCGCCGCCGTGACTGCCGCATCATCGATCAGTGACTCGATACGACCGCGCGCGGCCATGCGGTGGAACAGGCCCTTCTCGGGTCGGACATCCGACCACTGGATGTCGATTGCCTTGAGTCTGGGGTCAGACCATTCAAGACCGTCCCTGTCCCGATACCCCTCCAGGAGAGCGAGCTTCGCGACCCAGTCGATCTCTTTGGCGCACTCCATCGGGTCACGCTCGAGCTTGGTCAGCACCGAGGACCAGCGCGCCATCACCTCGGTGGTGTCGTCGTCGATCTCCCCGGCGTACCGAGCCGCCAGGTAGCGTTCGGCCTGTTCGTAGTAGGCCCAAAGCAGCTGGACGGCAGTCATCGTGCGACCGTCGCGCAGCTCCACCAGCGCCTGCAGCCCGGGGTCGTGCGACACCGCATGCAAGGTGACCACCGGTTTTCGGACGCTCAGGTCCACGTCCAGCGCGTGATCCTCGATCATCCCCAGGACCAGACTGGTGGTGCCTATCTTGAGCAGGCCGGCCACGTCGCACTGGTTCGCGTCGCCGATGATCACGTGCAGGCGGCGATAGAGGTCGGCCACCGCGTGCGGCTCGTCGCGGGTGTTGATGATGGGCCGCTTCAGGGTCGTCTCCAGACCCACCTCGACCTCGAAGAAGTCTGAGCGTTGAGCGATCTGAAACCCTGCCTGGGTCGAATCCTGGCCGATACCAACCCTGCCCGCACCGCACATCACCTGGCGTGCCACGAAGAATGGGATGAGGTGGTGAGTGATCTCCGAGAACGGCGTCTCGCGTCGCATGAGGTAGTTCTCGTGCGTTCCGTAGGAGGCGCCCTTGCCGTCGGTGTTGTTCTTGTAGAGGTTCACGCCGGCCGACCCGGGCACCGCCGACAGACGCCGGACCGACTCGAGCATGATCTGCTCACCTGCCCGGTCCCAGCGCAGGGCCGCCCGCGGTGAGGTCACCTCAGGCGAGCTGTACTCCGGATGTGCGTGGTCGACATACAGGCGGGCGCCATTGGTGAGCACCACGTTCGCCAGCGTGGGGTCTTCTTCGTCAGTCAGCTGGCTGGCATCCGCAAGCTGGCGGGCGACCTCGAAACCGCGTGCGTCATGCAGCGGCATCTCGTCCTCGTAGTCCCAGCTGGCCTGCCCGGCGCGCGAACCTCGCATGCTCGCATAGGCATTGACAACGTGGCCGGACAGCAGCATGGGGTTGGCAGAGGGGTCGCCGGGCACGGAGATGCCGTATTCCGTCTCGATCCCCATCACTCGACGTACCGTCATGCTGCCAGCCTAGGGGAACCGATCCTGGGCGCCGGGCATGATGACCAGGTGAGAAACCACAGTCCTGTCCCGGCCAACCGCAGGATGCCCCTGCGGACCAGGGTCTTCGCAACCCTGATGGACCGGTTCGGCCGAGCTTCGATCATCGACATGGACCGCGCCGGTATTCGAAGGAGCCGCGCGAGCGTCACGCCCGCGGTGCCCCCCTTCACATGGATCACCGGGCCGGTATTCAGGGACGTGACGCGACAGGACGCAAGCTTTCGTGCCCGTGATGGGTACGAGGTGCCGATCCGCGTCTTTCGGCCCACGTCAGCACGTGATCGTCTTCCAGTGCTCGTGTATTTCCACGGCGGTGGGTGGGTGCTGGGCAACACCCGCATGAACGACCCGCTGTGCACGTTCCTGGCCCGATCCGTCGGCGTGGTCGTGGTCAGCATCGACTACCGACTGGCGCCCGAGTTCCGCGCACCGACCGCTGTGCACGACAGCGTCGACTCCGTCCGCTGGGTTGCCGAACACGCAGACTCTCTCGGTGGCAACGCTTCTCGCCTAGCGCTGGCCGGTGATAGCGCGGGTGGAAACCTCGCTGCGGTCGCGTGCCAGGTCGTCCGCGACGAAGGGGGGCCGATGATCTCGCACCAGGCGTTGCTGTACCCCGCCACCGATGCGACCAGGAGCCAGCCATCCATCACGGAGCATGCACTCGCACCGATGCTGACCCGTTCCAAGATTGATGCCTTCCTCGAGCACTACCTGGGGCCGGGCGGGCTCTCAGCCGACGACCCTCTTGTCTCGCCCATGTGGGCTGCGAGCCACCGGGGTCTTCCGCCCGCACTGGTCCAGACCGCCGATCTCGATCCGTTGCGCGACGAGGGCGCTGTGTATGCCGAGCTGTTGGCCGCCGCGGGCGTGCCCGTGCGGCATACGAACTATGTCGGTGTGCCGCACGGGTTCGCGAGCTTCCCGGGGGCGACCACCATCGGCCAACAGCACCGTGCCGAGCTGGTCGGCGAGATACGTCGCCACCTGCATCCATGAGCCAGCCCACGATTCGACCTGCCCAACCACCCGATCTGGGACCTGTTGGCGCCATCTATGCCACATCGGTCCGCACGGGCGTGGCAACCTTCGATGTTGAGGAACCGCCGCTGGACTACTGGCAGGGCAAGCTCGACAGCTGTGCCGTAGGCGATCACTTTCTCGTCGCCTGCGACCACGACGAGGTCCTCGGCTTCGCCTACTCGGGAGCGTTCAGGTCCAGGCCCTCCTATTGCCGCACCCGGGAGACCTCGGTCTATCTTGCGCCTGGAGCGACGGGAAGGGGTCTCGGGACGCGCCTGTACACCGACCTCCTCGACCTGCTCGGCACGGCGGGGATCCATCTCGTCGTTGCCGTTGTGGCCCAACCGAATCCGGCCAGCAACGCCCTCCACCGCAAAGTCGGCTTCACCGAAGTAGGCACACTCGATGAGGTCGGCTACAAGTTCGGCGCATACGTCAGCACCACGTGGTTCCAACTGCGGCTCGACCGACGTCGCGTCGACCGACGTCGCCTCGACTGATCGGGTCGACTGATCGGGTCGACTGATCGGGTCGACTCAGACGGTCGTCTCAGAGGTACTGGCCGGTGTTGGCGACGTTGTCGATAGAGCGACCCGGCTCGCTGCCGTCCTTGCCCGTGATGAGAGTGCGGATGTAGACGATGCGCTCGCCCTTCTTGCCCGAGATACGAGCCCAGTCGTCCGGGTTGGTCGTATTGGGCAGGTCCTCGTTCTCCTTGAACTCGTCCAGGCAGGAGGCCAGCATGTGCTCGATCCTGATGCCTTTGGCGGCGCTCGTGAGGAAGTCCTTGATCGCCATCTTCTTGGCCCGGTCGACGATGTTTTGGATCATGGCGCCGGAGTTGAAGTCCTTGAAGTAGAGGACCTCCTTGTCGCCGTTGGCATAGGTCACCTCCAGGAACCGGTTGGCGTCGATCTCGGAGTACATCCGCTCGACGGCGGCCCGGATCATCGCCTCGACCGTGCGCTGCGGTGACCCTTCATGCTCGGCCAGGTCGTCCTCGTGCAGCGGCAGGTCGGCGGTGAGGTACTTGCTGAAGATGTCGCGGGCGCTCTCGGCGTCCGGGCGCTCGATCTTGATCTTCACATCGAGGCGGCCGGGCCGAAGGATCGCCGGGTCGATCATGTCCTCGCGGTTGGACGCGCCGATGACGATCACGTTCTCGAGGCGCTCCACACCGTCGATCTCGGAGAGCAGCTGCGGGACGATCGTTGTCTCGACATCCGAGGAGATGCCGGAGCCGCGGGTCCGGAACAGTGCGTCCATCTCGTCGAAGAAGACCACCACAGGGGTGCCGTCGGAGGCCTTCTCACGGGCCCGTTGGAAGATCAGCCGAATGTGGCGCTCGGTCTCGCCGACGTACTTGTTGAGCAGCTCCGGGCCCTTGATATTGAGGAAGAAGGACTTGCCGACCGGCTTGCCTTCCTTGGCCGCGATCTTCCTGGCCAGCGACGCCGCGACCGCCTTGGCGATCAAAGTCTTCCCGCAACCGGGAGGGCCATAGAGCAGGACGCCCTTCGGCGGCTTCAGCTTGTGCTCCAGGAACAGATCGGGATGCAGGTATGGCAGCTCGACGGCGTCGCGGATCGCCTCAATCTGACCGGCCAGGCCGCCGATGTCGGAGTAGTCGATGTCCGGAACCTCTTCGAGGACAAGATCCTGGACCTCGGCCTTGGGGATCCGCTCATAGACAAAGCCCGAGCGGGAGTCCAACAGCAGGGCGTCGCCGACCCGGATTGGTTGTCCGTCAAGGCTTTCGGCCATCCGGCAGACACGCTCTTCGTCGGCGTGCGCGACCACCAGGACCCGGTCGTCTCCCAGGAGCTCCTTGAGCATGACGATCTCTCCGACCCGCTCGAACCCGCAGGTCGCGACCACGTTGAGAGCCTCGTTGAGCATGACCTCACGACCGGCGGACAGCTCGCTCGGATCAACCGAGGGAGAGACGGCAACACGCATCTTGCGACCACCCGTGAGGATGTCGACCGTGGCGTCGTCATAGGACTCGAGGATCAGGCCATAGGCCGAAGGGGGCTGTGCCAACCGGTCAACCTCGCCCTTGAGCGTGATGATCTGCTCCCGGGCCTCCTTCAATGCCCGGACGAGGCGCTCGTTCTGGGCCGACAGCGTCGACACCGAGGTCTGCAGCTGCATCATGCGGTTCTCGAGGTCCGGTGCACGATTGGGCGAGCTCTGGAGGCGACGGCGCAGTGCGGCAATCTCGGCAGACAGCAGGGCCTGCTGGCGTTCGGCCTCTGTCGTATCGATCGGCTCTTCCGGCGTGTGGTGCTTGTCCTCATGCTGGGGCGAGTTGTCAGACATCTCGGAACCTCCTCGCGGGCGCCAGCCGACCACGTTCGCAGCCGACTGGTCGACACTAGCCCGAGACCGCGCCGGCGGCGAAGTTATCGGTCAAAGAACGCCGAACCCGTCGGACCTTCTTGTCCGACATCGACCGCTCCCCCACGTCCTCGGGTGACCATTCGCCGGTGAGCAGTTCCCCCTCGGCCGGGTCATTGTTTCCCTTGGCCGGGCGGCGCTTGCGTAGCGGGGGGGTAACGCCCGGAGCGAGCCGTCTGGTGGTGATCAGAAAGCCGGTGTGACCGTGCATACGGTGCTCGGGTCGGACCGACAGCCCCTCAAGGTGCCAGCCGCGGACCATCGACTCCCAGGCAGCCGGCTCGGTGTAGCCCCCGTGGTCGCGAGACGCCTCGGCCACGCGTGACAGCTGTGTCGCCGTGGCGACGTAGCAGATGAGGACGCCGCCTGGGGCCAAGGCGTCGGCCACGACATCCAGACACTCCCAGGGCGCCAGCATGTCAAGGACAACCCGGTCGACAGTGCCACCGGGGGCAGCATCCGGCAGCTGCTCGACCAGATCACCGACGGTGACCTGCCAGGCCGGATGGGGACCGCCGAAAAAGCTCTCGACGTTGGCACGGGCGATGGCCGCGAAGTCCTCGCGTCGTTCGAAGGAGTGCAGGTGGCCGAGGTCGCCGACGGCGCGCAGCAGGGACATGCTCAGAGCACCCGACCCGACCCCGGCTTCGACCACATTGGCGCCGGGGAAGATGTCGGCCATGGCCACGATCTGGCCGGAGTCCTTGGGATAGATCACGGCCGCACCCCGGGGCATCGACAAGACATAGTCGCAGAGAAGAGGACGAACTGCGAGGTACTCGACGCCTGCGGTGTTCTTGGCGGTCGAGCCGTCAGGGGCACCGATCAGGTCGTTGTGGGCAAGCCGGCCGCGGTGGGTTTGGAACTCCTTGTCAGCCCCGAGGGTGATCGTGTGGAGACGGCCCTTGGGGTCGGTCAGCTGGACGCGCTCGCCCTCGACGAATGGTCCCCGGCGCAGGTGAGCGCCGGTCGCACTGGGCCCAGCGATGGGCACCTGGCTGGTGTGGTCATTCGACTCTTCCGGCGGGCCCTGGCTCATGGCCCGCAAGTCTAGGTCCGCGGAGCAGGGCCTCGTGACAGCGCAACCTCAAGGTCATCGGCGAGGACGATACCCCCGATCCGGCCGTCAGGACCGCGAACCGGCACCGCCCGGATCCCCAGACGCTGCATGACCGTCACCACGGCGGCGATCGACTGGTCCGGGGTGGACTCGACAACCCACCCTTCGGGCTGCTGACGCATCACGCTGGTCACCGCGACGCTCTCGCGGGACTGTTCGGGGATCGCGCGAAGTGCGTCGTCGTCAAGGAGCCCGATCGCCTTACGCCAGTTGTCCTCGATGACCACAGCCGTGCCACCTGCTTCGCCGGTACGAAGGGCCATCGCTTGGGCGGCGTTCGAGTCCGCAGGCAGGGACGCCGCACGTCGCCATACGGACTCGATGCGGATGCCGGTCAGCAGGCGGCTCGCGTGCCCGGATCGGATCGCGTTGGTCGCGCCCACCCACAGGAAGGAACCGATGAGGAACGCCCACGCGATGGTGAACAGGTCCGGCGGCTGGCCGTTCACTAGCGGCCAGCCCACGAATGCCAGAACCACCAAGACCGTGACCACCCGCCCGCACCAGCCGGCAGCGATCAGTCCGCTCTCGCGGTTGCCGGTGATCCGCCATACGAGGGAGTCCACGAGGAAACCACCGTCCAGGGGAAGCCCCGGCAGCAGGTTGAACGCGGCGACGAAGCCATTGGTGTAGACCATCGCGCCCACGAGCAGGGAGGAGATGTCGCCGGAGACGTGTGGCAGAGCCAGCCAGCCGACCAGCGCGAGCACGGCGTTGGCGGCAGGGCCGGCGATGGCCACCAGCGCGCTGGCTCCAGGTCGCGCGGTGGAGGAGTCGTATGCCGTGTGCCCGCCCCACAAGTCCGCCACGACCCGGTTCACCCGGTATCCCGCCCTGGTCGCCACGACGGCGTGGGCCGCTTCGTGGGCGAGCACGGAGACGAGAAGGAGAAGGGCATAGGCCAAGGCGACGAGATAGGCAGCCGCCCCAAGGCCGGGGCGGCGGTCGGCTATCTGGGGGCCGAACGTGACCACGATGATCACCGCGATGATCGGCCACGACCCGCCGATGTAGACGGGCACGCCACCGATCGTGGCCAGGCGCAGGCCAGAGCGTGGACGGGTCGAGTCCTCGGTGCCGGCGGCCATGAGGTGACTGTATGTCACGTCGCTAGAGGTCAATGGGCTCAGTATGTCGAGGGCCGTCCGCGTTGACATGGGGGTTTCCGAGGCTCACGGTCAACGGTCGATGCTCCCGGTGTCGGCGCATCCACCTACAGTGCCTTGCATGGTTGCCGCACTGTCCCCGAGCCGGGCTTCAGACTTCATGCAGTGTCCGCTGCTCTATCGCTTCCGCGTGATCGACAAGCTCCCCCAGGCGCCCAGCGCAGCCGCAGCGCGCGGGACACTGGTGCACTCAGTCCTGGAGCGACTCTTCGACCTCCCCGCAGATGGCCGCACGATCGAGGCCGCGGCGGCCATGGTCAAGCCGCAGTGGCAAGCGTTGCTCGAGGGAGAGCCGGAGCTGGCGGTTCTGGTGGACCAGACCGATCTGGACGCGGTGGCCAGCTGGTTCGGCGACGCGGTTTCGCTCATTGAGCGATGGTTCACTCTGGAGGACCCAACCCGCCTCGAGCCGGCCGAACGTGAGCTCTACGTCGAGACCGACCTGGACGGCCTGACCCTGCGCGGCTACGTCGACCGGCTCGACCTCACGCCCACCGGCGAGATGCGCGTGGTCGACTACAAGACCGGACGGTCCCCCTCAGAGCTCTTCGAGGCCAAGGCGTTGTTCCAGATGAAGTTCTACGCCCTGGTCCTGTGGCGGTTGCGTGGTCAGGTGCCGCGGATGCTGCAGCTGGTCTATCTGGGCAACTCCGAGATCGTGCGTTACTCCCCCGACGAGGCCGATCTGCTCGCTGTGGAACGCAAGCTCAAAGCCTTGTGGCTGGCCATCGAGACCGCAGCCCGGACCGGTGACTGGCGGCCCAGCAAGTCAAAGCTGTGCGACTGGTGTGACCACCGGGCCCTGTGCCCTGCATGGGGTGGCACTCCCCCGCCACTGCCTGAGGACGCCGCCATCCTGGCGCTGGACCCGCACGCGTCGGCTGCGGTCGTGCTCGCCGACGACTAGATTCGTGGGATGACTTCGAGGGATGACCTTGCTTGGGCACAATTCCCAGAGTTGACGTGGTGAGGCCCGGGTCTCCAGCCGGGCCAACGCCTTTCACGGTCGCACCGCCTCGGCCCGAGGACATGGCACGCTGGCGCCAGCTCTATCGCGGCTATGCCGACTTCTACCGCGAGCTCGTGACCGACGCCCAGCTGGATCTCGTCTGGTCCTGGATCATCGATCCAGGCCACGATGTCAAAGGGCTGCTGGTTCGTGACTCGACCGGCACAGCGGTGGGTCTGGCTCACTATCGCCCGTACTTCAGACCGCTGGCCGCTGCCACCGCCGGCCACCTTGACGACCTGTTCGTCGAGCCGGCAGCACGAGGGACAGGCGCGGTGGATGCGCTCCTGGACGCATTGCGGGCCATCGCGCGAGAGCGTGGTTGGAGCAAGATCCGCTGGATCACCGCCGACGACAACCACCGTGCCCGCAGCAAGTACGACCAGGTCGCCGAGCGCACCATGTGGGTCACCTACGACATGCCGGTCCTGCCCACGCCTGAGTGACCCCAGCCCGACTCAGTGCCCGGTTTGTTTCCTCAATCCACGAGATCGACTGGCAACGATGAAACAAACCGGGCAACGGTCAGATCGACGTGTTGTGACGGACATACAAATAGGGTGACCTCATGGCGGCCAAACGCGCGCGCGGCAGCGCGGCGACCCAACGGCGTATCGAGCTCAGCTCGGGCGCGCTCTCGACGGCTGCCAACAAGCACATGGAAACCCACTACGACTGGTACCGCGCCCTCTCGGCGGAGGATCGCTCATGGGTTGGACTCGTCGCGCAGGCCGGTATCGCGGCCTTCGTCGCGTGGTACCGCGACCCCAGCGACACTCCTTCGGTCTCGGTGGATGTCTTCGGAACCGCGCCGCGCGAGCTGACCCGGTCCATCAGCCTGGTGCAGACCCTCGACCTGGTGCGCTCGGTAGTCGACGTCGTGGAGGACGACGTTGCGCACCTCGCGGCACCAGGTGAAGAGCAGAACCTTCGCGAGTCCGTGCTGCGCTACTCGCGCGAGATCGCTTTTGGTGCCGCTCAGGTCTACGCCGGGGCCGCGGAGGCGCGCGGTGCGTGGGACGCGCGACTTGAGTCCCTGGTCGTTGACGCCGTACTGCGCGGAGAGGCCGACGACTCCATGCAGTCGCGGGCCGCCGCGCTGGGCTGGGGCTCGGTCAACCACGTCGCCGTGGTTGCTGGCGCCGCCCCCGTCGGAGACACGGCTGGCGTCGTGGATGCTCTACGGCACAATGCTTCTCACCTCGATGTCGAGTGCCTGGGTGCCGTTCAGGGCCGTCGTCTCGTGGCCATCCTCGGAGGCCTGGAGGACCCGTCCCTCACGGTCCGCGCGTTGGCGGAGTTCTTCGGCGACGGCCCCATCATCATCGGCCCGACCGTGCCACACCTGTTCGCGGCGGGGCGCTCGGCCCGTGCGGCTCTCTCCGGCCTGGATGCGGCCCGCGCCTGGCCGGATGCGCCCCGTCCCGTTCTTGCCGACGAGCTCCTGCCCGAACGCGTTCTTGCCGGTGACGCCCCGGCTCGTCGGGCCCTCATCGACCGTGTCTATCGTCCGCTGTCCACCGCCGGAGGTGCCCTGTTTGAAACGGCCACGACCTATCTCGACGGCGGCGGCGGCCTGGAGTCCACGGCCAGGGTCCTGTTCGTCCATCCCAACACCGTGCGCTACCGGCTCAGACGGATCGCGGCCGTCACGGGATACGACCTGAGCCAGCCCCGCGAGGCCCACACGGTGAAGCTCGCCCTCGCGATAGGGCGCCTGGCCGAGTCCACTCAGCGAGAGTGGCGACGCTCACTTCAGGGTAAAGTAGCCCTCAGAAGTCAAGCATCCGAAGGACCAGCTTTGTAGGAACCCTCTAAATCGGGTGATGATTGTTGGTGCCGTTCGGTCACGACTGGATCACGGCGCAACCGAAAGGCTTATTACGTGCTCGTTCTCGTCTGCCCTGGACAGGGCTCCCAGACCCCCGGCTTCCTCACCCCATGGCTAGAGCTGCCGGGATTCCGCGACCGGATGCATTGGCTCTCCACGGTTGCCGGCATCGACCTGGTCAGGCACGGCACCGAGTCCGACGCCGAGACGATCAAGGACACCGCGATCGCCCAGCCGCTGATCGTTGGCGCCGGCCTCATCTCTTTGCTGTCCTTGTTCCCCCACCCGGCGGACGGCTTCCGCCTGGTCGCCGGCGGCGCCGGTCACTCGGTCGGTGAGATCACCGCGGCAGCCGCAGCCGGGGTCATCAGCGCCGAACAGGCCATGGTCTTCGTTCGCGAACGTGGACGGCTCATGGCCGAGGCGAGCGCGGTCACCCCGACTGGCATGAGCGCCATTGTGGGCGGCGACAGCGACGATGTGGCGGAGGTTCTCCGCAAGCACGGCCTCACCGCTGCGAACAACAACGGCGGCGGCCAGATCGTGGCTGCCGGCACCCTCGAGCAGCTCGCGGCGCTTATTGCCGACCCGCCCGCTAAGTCACGCGTCATACCCCTTCAGGTCGCAGGTGCCTTCCATACCGAGCACATGGATTCTGCCGTCAAGGAGCTGGGTGACATGGCTCGTGCCATGTCCACCCACGACTCCCGCTCGCAGCTGGTGTCCAACAGGGACGGCACCGTGGTGCGCAGCGGACGCGAGGTCCTCGCTCGGATGGTCAGCCAGGTCAGCAACCCCGTTCGCTGGGACTTGTGCATGCAGACGTTCAAGGACCTTGGGGTCACCGGCCTGATCGAGATCCCGCCAGCGGGCGCTCTTGCCAACCTGGCCAAGCGGGGGCTTCCCGGCGTCGAGGTTCTCGCCCTGAAGTCCCCCGACCAGCTCTCCGAAGCACACCGGATGATCAGGGAGCACGCTCAGCCCGACCGGTCCCCCACTCCGTATCACATCTGACCACGTCTGAAGCAACCGTCTGAAGCAACCGTCCGAAGCAACCGTCCGAACCACGCGGAGACCACCAAATGACGACAGTTCCTCAGCCTCGCCGGACCCTGCGCACCCGGACCGGAGCAACGCATGCCCGGATGTGGGGCGTTGGCGGCTACCGCCCCGAGCGCGTGGTCACCAACGATGAGATCTGCGAGCACATCGACTCTTCCGATCA
>JBBQUB010000021.1:0-20882 GCA_038212865.1 Actinomycetales bacterium | reverse complement strand
CGTCGCCGGCTTCATCGCCCGCACCGGCAAGTCCGCGGCCGTGACCCAGTTCTCCAGTTTCCTCTACAGCTTCGGCGGTGACTTCATCACCCAGGACGGCCAAGCCGGTGTCTCCAGCGCTGCAGCCAAGAAGGCTTACGCGTTCTACGGTGGCTTGATTCACAACTACGGCCCCGCCAACGTCAGCACGGACATGAGCTGGCCAGAGGCGATGGCCATCTTCACCCAGGGCAAGGCCGGCTTCTACACCGAGGCCGACAGCCTGTACAAGAACGCCACGGATCCGGTCAAGTCAAAGGTGGCGGACACGGTTGGCTTCGCGCCGATGCCGGCCGGAGCCGACGGCTCGAAGGCCTACAACGTGCCGTCTTGGGCACTCGGGGTCAACGCGGCGTCGTCCAACCAGGCAAACGCCTGGAAGTTCATCGAGTGGGCCACCAGCAAGGACATGACCCTGGAGATCCAGAAGGCAGGAGTTCCCGGGGCACGCACGTCCGTCTGGGACGACCCGGCCGGGGTCTCGACCTACCCTGCAGATCTTGCCGCTGCGATCTCGGTGAGCACCAAGAACGGGGTTGGCCACGACCGGCCTCTGGTGATCAAGGTGCCCGAGGCGCGCGACATCGTGGGAAACCCCATTGTGGTCGCCATCACCGGCGGGGACTCGAACGCCGCGGCTGATGCGGCGAGCGCTTCCTTCCAGAAGCTCCTGGACGCCGAGAAGTAACGGGACCGGGCGGATGGTCGACGCTCAGCCCAGCGCTGAGTGTTGGCCACCCGCCCGGTAACCAGGCTCCACCACTGGCTCAGGTACCAAGTGCGAGGTAG
Organism: Actinomycetales bacterium; assembly: GCA_038212865.1. Classification (GTDB taxonomy): domain Bacteria; phylum Actinomycetota; class Actinomycetes; order Actinomycetales; family Dermatophilaceae; genus UBA4719. The sequence continues at coordinate 20,054 of JBBQUB010000021.1, read as the reverse complement.
ACGATGATCGGAACGGTCACCACCCGGCCCGCCGCGTGGAAGTCCTACTCCACGTGGGCGAACCGACACCGCAAATGGCTCTTCGCGGCGCCAGCAATGATTTTCGTGGGCCTGCTTATTGCAGTCCCGTTGGCCTGGACCGTCTACCTGAGTCTGACCGACTCTCAGGGATCCGTCCGTGCCGAGTCCAGGTTCGTCGGGATGTCGAACTACCTGCAGGTCTTTGGCGACACCCAACGGTTCTGGCCAGCCGTGCTGCGCACGTTCACTTTCACCGGTGGGGCGGTCGCCATCGAAATGGTGCTGGGTATGGGGATTGCCCTGCTGTTGTGGCGTCCGTTCAAGGGGGAGAAGTGGGTCCGGGTCGCGATACTGATGCCATTGGTGGCGACCCCCGTCGCCGTCGGCATGATGTGGCGCCTGATCTTCGACCCCAACATCGGCTTCGCCAACCAGATGCTGAGCTGGTTCGGCATCTCTGCGCAGCCATGGCTCTCCGGCCAGACCACGGCCCTGCCAACGTTGATCTTCGTCGACGTCTGGCAGTGGACCCCGATGGTCGTCCTGATCCTGCTCGCCGGCCTGACCGCCCTGTCCGAGGAACCGGACGAGGCGGCCCGCATCGACGGGGCAAACGCCTGGCAACGCTTCAGGTACATCACCCTTCCCCTGCTGCGATCGACGGTCGTGGTCGCCATCGTGCTGCGCGGCATCGACGCCCTGAAGACCTTCGACATCCTGTACTCGACCAAAGGCAAGGGTGGCGGCTCCTTTCACGAGGTGGAGACGCTCAACGTCTACGCCTTCGGCCTGAGCTTTGACTACAACGACTACGGGATCGCCTCGACGGTGCTGATCCTGTTCTTCCTGCTCATCATCGCGATCATGTGGATGGTCACCCACCGGAGAAAGGAAGACGTGTCATGACCGACACCGTGACGACCACCCCTGCCATCTCGAAGCGAGTCAAGAAGCGGGCGGTCCCTAGGCGGCAGCACAAGTCGCGCGCCTACCCGATTTTTCGGGTAGTCGTGCTGACGACGACGGTGGTGCTCTTCATCGCCCCACTGCTCTGGATGCTGGTGGCCTCGTTCAAGACGAATGTCGACATCTACGACTCAGGAAAGACACTCCTCTTCACTCCCACCCTGGACAACTACTCCAACGTGCTCGGTCGCAACAACTACTTCAACTTCATCTTCAACAGCTTCTGGGTTGCCCTGTGGTCCACGGTCCTGTCATTGATCCTCGGCATTCCTGCGGCCTACGCCATGAGCCGGTTCAGCATGGGCAGGTCCGCGATGGTCGTGCTCATGGCTCGCATCATCCCCGGCGTCAGCCTGCTGGTTCCCTGGTACTTCATCTTCGCAAACCTGCGCCTGGTGGGCGGCTTCAGCGTCCTGATCCTGTCGCACATGTTCGTCGCGCTGCCGCTGATCGTGTACATCATGATGTCGTACTTCGACTCCATGACAACCGAGCTCGAGGACGCTGCCCAGGTCGACGGACTGACGGCGATCGGTGCTTTCATGCGCATCACGCTCCCGCTGTCGGCCCCTGGTGTGGCGACGGCCGGCATACTCTCCTTCATCTTCTCCTGGAACAACTTCATGTTTGCCCTTGTCCTTGCCGGGGCGAGCACCAAGACCCTGCCTGTGGCGATCTTCAACTTCGTTTCCTACGCCAGCATCGACTGGGGCGGCCTGATGTCTGCCTCCGTCGTCGTCACCGTCCCCATCATGGTGATCACCCTGTTCACCCAAAAGTACATCGTTGCCAACCTCACAGCCAATGCGACGAAAAAATGACCAATAGCTTCTGACTCGATCCCGCCCATCATCATCATGGGGGTGCAGGGCTCCGGAAAGACCACTATCGGCGACCTGCTGGCGAAGCGCCTCGGCGTGCCCCTCGTTGACGGGGACAGCCTGCACTCGCCAGAGAACAAACTATGGATGGCATCGGGACGCGCGCTCTCCGACGCGCAACGGCTGCCGTGGCTACACAAGGTGGGCGAGCGCCTTGCGCTTGGCTCCGGGCCGGGCGTGGTGGTGGCCTGCTCTGCCCTCAAACGCAGCTATCGCGACCTGCTCCGGGAGCACGCACCCACGATGCTCACGGTCTTTGCCCGCGGTGACATCGACCTGATCTACGCACGGATCACCGCCAGGCGACACGAGTACATGCCGCCCTCTTTGTTGAGCACCCAGTTCGACGATCTTGAGGAACGCCGGTGTGACGAACCGGGCATCACGCTCAACATCGAGAACACCCCCGAGCAGCTTGTCGACGAGATCATGGCGGTCATCGCCGATGGCGGCGTCGAAGAGGAGGGCTGCCGTCCATGAGAATCAACAGGGTCGAGACCTTCCTCGTGGCCCCCCGGTGGTTATTCGTGAGGATAGAAACCAACGCAGGTGTCGTCGGCTGGGGCGAGGCCAGTCTGGAAGGGCATTCGGACGCCGTCCGTAGGGCGGTCGACCAGTTCGCGGAGCACCTGGTCGGCGGCGACCCCGCGCGTATCGAGGACCACTGGCAGGTTCTGACCAAGAGCGGCTTCTATCGCGGTGGCCCTGTCTTCGGCAGCGCGGTGTCCGGCATGGACCAGGCGTTGTGGGACATCAAGGGCAAGACTTTGGGCGTCCCTGTGTACGAACTGCTCGGAGGCGCCGTCCGGGACCGGATCCGGATGTACGGGTGGGTCGGAGGCGACGATCCGAGCGGTATCGCCGAGGCCATCCAGGCCCAGCTCGACGTCGGGCTGACCGCCGTCAAGATGAACGCCTCCGGCGCGATGGGTCCGCTCGCAACGGTGGCCGAGATCGATGGCGTGCTCGAGAGGGTCGCGGCGGCACGCGAGGTACTTGGACCGAACCGGGATGTGGCCGTCGATCTCCACGGACGTTTCACCCTGGCCAACGCGCGCCGAATAGCGCCCCTGCTGGAGCCGCTGCGCCCGCTCTTCATCGAGGAACCGGTTGTCCCGGAGAACTCTCACCTGATCGGGCAGCTCGTGCGGTCCACGTCGGTGCCAATCGCCACCGGAGAGCGGCTCTACAGCCGCCAGGACTTCCTGCCGGTACTGAGCGCCGGCATCGCCGTGGCCCAGCCCGATCTCTCGCACGCGGGCGGAATCTCAGAAGTGCGCCGGATCGCGGCCATGGCTGAGGTCTACGACGTGCAGCTTGCGCCGCACTGCCCCCTCGGCCCGCTCGCCCTGGCCGCCTGCCTCCAGGTGGGCTTCGCGACGCCGAACTTCCTGATCCAGGAACAGAGCATCGGCATCCACTACAACGTGGGCGCCGAAGTGCTGGACTACGTGCTCGACAAGGCGCCACTGCGGTTCGTGAACGGCAGCATTGAGCGGCTCACCGGCCCTGGACTGGGCATCGAGATTGACGAATCAGCTGTGCGCGCAGCGGATACCCGCGGTCACGCCTGGCGAACACCGGTGTGGCGCCACGCTGACGGATCCTTGGCCGAGTGGTGAATGACGCAGTGGTTACTGACGCAGCGGGCAATGACGCCACAGTGAGCCCGCGGCCTGGCGCATTCCTCCATGAGCTTGCACGGGAGCGTCTTCTCGCCATCATCCGTGGTACCGATCCTGCGGCTGCGATTGCGTCCGGCCTCGTCCTGGCCGAGTCCGGCATCAGGTTCATCGAGGTGTCGCTCGTCACCACCGATGCGCTACGGGTCATCGCCGAGATCGGCCGCCGGATCCCCGACACCTGCGTGCTCGGGGCAGGCACGGTGCTGACCCGCGAAGACGTTGCCCGGGCCGAGGAGGCCGGCGCCAGGTTCATCGTGACCCCTGCACTGACGGAAAGCGTGGCCGAGTCGGTCGCACGCGGAATCCCCGTGCTCGCAGGCGCATTCACCCCGACGGAGGTCGTCACTGCCCTGAAGATGGGGGCGACCGCGGTGAAACTGTTTCCCTCCTCGCTCGGCGGCCCTGCCTACCTGCGCGCGCTTCGCGATCCGTTGCCGTTCGTGCCGTTCGTGCCGGTGGGTGGAGTGAACGCCGCGCTGGCCCTCGAATACCTTGCGGCTGGTGCGGTGGCGGTGGGAGTGGGCAGTCCCCTGGTGGGAGACGCCACCCGCGGCGGAGATCTGGACGCGCTGCGCTCGCGCGCCGCCGAGTTCCGTGCGGTCACCGAGTCCCGCGCGGTCGCCGAGTCCCGCGCGGTTCCCGATGCCTCCGGGGCCGGCAGATGACCTGCCTCGACGTCGTCACCCTCGGCGAAACCATGGTCAGCCTCCGGACGGACACTCCTCTGCGGCTTGGTGGAACGCTGACCATGACCATGGCCGGCGCCGAGTCCAACGTCGCGATCGGGCTTGCCCGCCTGGGTCATACGGTGCGTTGGGGCGGACGAGTGGGCGCAGACGAGGTCGGCGCCTTCATCCTGCGGACCTTGCGGGCCGAGTCCGTCGCTGTCGACACGGTCGTGGTCGATCCGGAACGGTCCACGGGTCTCATGATCGCCGAGCGTCGGGTCGCCGACGTGTCCCGGGTGAGCTACTACCGCGCGGGATCGGCCGGGTCGGCCCTCGCAGTCGCGGATGCGCAAGCATCTCTCGAGGACGCCCCTCGCCTGCTCCACCTCACCGGCATCACACCTGCGCTCTCTCGCTCTGCCGCCGAGGCCATCACCACGGCCGTGGACCTGGCCCGTCAGGCCGGGGCGCTCGTCAGCGTCGACGTCAACTTCCGGTCGAGCCTGTGGACACCCGAACAGGCACGCAGCGCGCTCACTGCGCTGGTCCGCAGCGCGGACATCGTGATCGCCTCGCAAGACGAGCTGGGACTTGTCGTGACCGCAGCGGATGACGAGTCAGCTGCGGCCGGGGAGCTTGCGGCATACGGCGTCAGTGCGCTTGTCATCACGCGAGGCGCGAGTGGTGCAACCGTGTGGCACGAGGGAAGGGCGCAGCATGCCGCGGCCATCCCGGTGACCGTGCGCGACACCATCGGCGCCGGTGATGCCTTTGCGGCGGGCTACCTCTCCGGTGTGCTCGATGGCCTTGACCCCGCAACGTCGCTCCGCCGCGGCACGGTCACCGGCGCGTTCGCCGTCGCGGCCGCAGGCGACTGGGAGGGCTTGCCCACCCGCGACGAGCTGTCCCTTCTCGACGCCGAGGCTGGAGCAACGTTGCGCTGAGCAGCGTCACGATGACTCTCCAGACCCTCAAACCGTTCAACCGTCTGCACGACGACACCGTGCACGACTGGTAGCAACAGTCGGTCCCAGGATGCAGGATAGGAGCGTGGACGAGACCCCCGAGGCGCAGGGCGGCCGCGTCGATCCGGCCGCGGCCAGGCGCATCCGACGGGCCGCGAGAGCCCGGTCGATGCGCAGTGCGGCCACACGAACGGCAAGAGGTCTCGGGCGGGGCACCAGGGCCGGCGCCCGTGTCGCGGGGCGTTCCGGTGAAGCCAGCGCCCGACGGTTCCGGGTATTCGCGCAATCAGGCGGGGCCGGCGAGTCCGGGTTGGCACGGCTGATCGAGCTGAACGCGGTCCACAGCGCCGGCGACACCGCATTGACCCTGGCCCTGGCGGGCACGATCTTCAGCATCCCCACCGGTGAGGCACGTGGTCAGGTCGCCCTATTCCTACTGCTCACGATGGCCCCGTTCGCAGTGGTGGCCCCGCTGATCGGACCGCTTCTGGACCGGTTCCGGCACGGCCGCCGATGGGCAATCGGCACCACTTTGGCCACCCGGGCCTTCCTTTGCTGGGTGCTTGCGGATGCTGTGACGACCACGTCCGTGTGGCTTTTCCCCGCGGCGCTCGGCGCTCTGGTGGCTTCGCGGGCATACAACGTCACTCGCGCGTCTGCAGTCCCTCGGCTGCTGCCGGACGGGTTCAGCCTGGTCAGTGCCAACTCACGCCAATCGCTGGCTGGAGTCGCCGGCATGCTGCTTGGCGGGGCGGTTGCGGGCGCGGCCGGGAGGTTCGGCCCGGACTGGTCGCTGCGCGTGGCCTTCTTGATCTATCTCGTCGGCACCGTCCTGGCCATCAAGCTGCCGGCCCGGGTCGACTCCTCCTTGGGTGAGGAAGACATCGAAGAGACCGCCGAGCTGCCGGTGGCGCCTCCACGGGGAGGGCCGTGGCGGCGATTCCGACAACGCGTGGACGCCCTACCGTGGCGAGTTCTCTTCGCCCTGTGGTGCACGGTGGGCACCCGACTGCTCGCCGGCTTTCTCACGCTGTTCCTCGCCTTCCTCATGCGTGATCACCCGATCAGGGGCCTGTCCGGCACTCTCGTACTCGGGCTTGTCGTCGCTGCAGCCACCTTGGGCAACGCCATCGGCAGCATGGTCGGCACCCTGGTCAGGGACAGAGCGCCTGAGACGATCGCGGCCACCATCTTGCTGGCCGCCACGGTGGCCGCGGTGGCGACTGCCGTGTTCTACTCGGCGTGGACCTTGGTGGCCGCCGGCCTGATGGCCGGGCTGTCCGGTCAGCTGGCGAAACTCAGCCTCGACGCGCTAGTGCAGCGCGACATCGGAGAGACGGTGCGGACCAGCATCTTCGCCTGGTCCGAGACCCTGCTGCAGATCGCGTGGGTCGTTGGTGGTGGGTTGGGCATCGCGCTGCCACTCATCCCACAACTGGGCTTCGGGGTCATTGCGGTGCTGCTCGGGCTCACGTTCCTGATGGCCGTGCGCAGCCGCGTCCGACGCCATCAGCGCGCCCGGCGTGCCAACGGCGCCGGCGCCACCGGTCGGAGCCTTGGGCCCGTCACCTGAGCCGTCGTCACCTGAGGCGCTGGTCACCTGACGGGTTCGATCAGAGGGTTCGCAACATTCGGGTGTTGCCCAAGGTGTTGGGCTTGACCCGCTCGAGGTCCAGGAACTCGGCGACACCCTCGTCATAGGAACGGAGCAGCTCGGCGTAGACGCCGGGCTCGACGGCCCGACCGTTGATCTGCGAGAAGCCATGACGCGCGAAGAAATCCACTTCGAAAGTGAGACAGAAGATGCGGCCCAGATGCAGCGCCCGGGCATCGTCGATGAGGGCCTCCAACAATCGGCCGCCGAAGCCTCTCCGAGTGAAGTCCGGGTGAACGGCCAGCGTGCGGACCTCCGCCAGCTCTTCCCACATCACGTGCAGGGCGCCACAACCGATGATTCGGCCGGGCGCATCGGGGTCCTCAGCCACCCGAAACTGCTGCACCGCCTCGTAGTAAGCGACCGCATCCTTGGGCGTCAGAGTATTGCCGGCGAGCGGACGGACCAGCTCACGGATGGAACGCACGTCGCTAGCGCGCGCAGCGCGGATCTCGATCACGAGGCCGACGTCATCTGCGCCCAGGTCACGACAGGTTGCCATCCTTCATGTCGATGAACAGGCGCCTTGCCTTGCCGTCGAACAGCACGATCGACTCGCCACCCGACGTCATACTGCCGTTCCCGGCCGCAACCCGGTTGTGGACCTTGTTCGGACGGGTGATGTAGGCGCCCGCCGCAAAGATCAGCACCTGCTCAGCGCTGAGGTTGGTCCCGATGTTGGGAGCCGCCTTCGCCAACACGGTTGGAATCTTTGCCGGGCCGACCAGTTTGGCGAAGCCGGCCGCAGCCATGATCAGCAGGCCCTGGTTCGCCGAGCGACCAAAGTCACCGCCTGCGACGCTGTGCCGTTGCCGCCCATAGGCCAGAGCCTCGCGACCGGTGAGCTCGTTCGCGCCGGCCTTGATGGTCACGTCCGCGCCCGCACCAACCACGGTGACCGGAACCTTGATCGGCAGCCCGCCGATGCCGTCAATCAGCTTCTTGAACCCGGCGAAACCGGTGATGAGGTAGCCGTCAAGGGGCACGCCGGTGGCGGAGACCACCGTCCGCTGCAGCGCCACCGGTCCGCCGTAGGCAAGCGCGGAGTTGATCTTGCCTCGCCCGCCGGTGGAGAGCTGCACGTATGAGTCCCGTGCGATCCCCAGAACTCCCCCGCCACCTTGACCGTCGAACCCCACGATGTGCAGGCTGTCGGCGCGGGCACGGTCGACCGTCTGTCCCGGCCTGGCGTCCGAACCGATCACCAGAACTCGATGCGAGGCTGCGCCGAGAGAGGGAGCGGTCACTCCCATCGAAGGCCACCAGCCGCCGACAACCTTCCATTTGGGCGCCGCCACCGCTAGTGTCACGTCGTTTCCCATGGTGACCACGGCGATGCGCGCGCCCTTCCACACCCCCACAGCACCACTGACTGAGACCGGTAGTCCGGCAGCCTTGACCGGCTTGCGCTTGCCCAGGGCCGTTGCGGCCGTGCGCGATGATGGGACAGCACCTCCCAGATACAGCGGCTCGATGACCGCAGCCAGCGCCGCAGGCACCCCCTTGGCTGTGAAGGGCGGCGGCGTCGGGACCGCGGTGGTGGTGGGAGCGGCCGACGACTTGGCCACGACGGGCGCCTTGGGCGTCGAGGTACACCCACTCAACGCCAGAGCACCAGCCAGTAGGGTCGCCAGCCCCACGGAGACGGCAGGGCGCGACGAAGACAGCGCAGAAGGAAGCATGCCTCCACCGTACGTCGTGCCAACCCTGCTCCAGGTCACCCGGGGGCAGGGTTGGCCGCGGCGCGTCCGCCCCGACCCTCAGCTCGCCTCTGGAGCGTCCGGGGTCTTGACTGCGTCCTGGATGTCGCTCAGCGGCGGGTCGTCCAGCGGGGAATGCGCCGTGCCCACGAACGTGAACCCCTCGTCCTTCTCGGCACCGTCGGTGTCCACGACGACGATCTCGCCCGCTTTGAGCTCGCCGTAGAGGATCTTCTCGGACATGGCGTCCTCGATGTCGCGCTGGATCGTGCGCCGCAGCGGACGAGCGCCGAGCACCGGGTCATAGCCCTTCTTTGCCAGCAGCGCCTTGGCGGAGGGCGTGAGCTCGATGCCCATGTCCTTGTCCTTGAGACGCACGTCGAGCTTGGCGATCATCAGGTCGACGATCTGCACGATCTCGGCGTGGGTCAGCTGCGGGAAGACGATGATGTCGTCCACCCGGTTGAGGAACTCTGGCCGGAAGTGCTGCTTGAGCTCGTCCTGGACCTTGTTCTTCATCCGGTCGTAGCCGGTCCTGGTGTCGCCACCGGCTGCGAACCCCAACGACTGCCCCTTGGCGATGTCGCGGGTGCCGAGGTTCGTGGTCATGATGATCACGGTGTTCTTGAAGTCGACGACCCGGCCCTGGGAGTCGGTCAGGCGACCATCTTCGAGAATCTGAAGCAGCGAGTTGAAGATGTCTGGGTGGGCCTTCTCGATCTCGTCGAAGAGCACGACGGAGAACGGCTTGCGGCGGACCTTTTCGGTCAGCTGGCCGCCCTCCTCGTAGCCCACGTAACCGGGAGGCGAGCCGAACAGCCTTGAGACCGTGTGCTTCTCGCCGTACTCGCTCATGTCGAGCTGGATCAGCGCGTCCTCGTCGCCGAACAGGAACTCGGCTAGCGCCTTGGCCACCTCGGTCTTCCCGACACCGGTCGGACCGGCGAAGATGAACGAGCCACCGGGACGACGCGGGTCCTTCAGCCCGGCGCGGGTGCGACGGATCGCCTGGGACATCGCCCGCAGAGCCTCCTCCATGCCGACGATGCGCTTGTGCAGCTCATCTTCCATGTGCAGCAGCCGTGAGGACTCCTCCTCGGTCAGCTTGAAGACAGGGATGCCGGTGGAGGCGGCCAGGACCTCAGCGATGAGCTCCTCGTCGACCTCCGCCACGACGTCCATGTCGCCGGACTTCCACTGCTTCTCACGCTCCGCCTTCTGCCCCAGCAGCGTCTTCTCGTCGTCGCGCAGGGACGCTGCCTTCTCGAAGTCCTGCGCATCGATCGCGGACTCCTTCTCACGGCGGACGTGCGCGATGCGCTCGTCGAACTCGCGAAGGTCAGGCGGCGCCGTCATCCGTCGGATGCGCAAGCGCGCGCCCGCTTCGTCAATGAGATCGATCGCCTTGTCGGGCAGGAAGCGGTCATTGATGTAGCGGTCGGCCAGGTTGGCTGCCGAGACGAGGGCGGCATCGGTGATCGACACCCGGTGATGCGCCTCATAGCGGTCGCGCAGACCCTTGAGGATCTCGATGGTGTGCGTCAGGGTCGGCTCGGCGACCTGGATCGGCTGGAAGCGGCGCTCCAGGGCTGGGTCCTTCTCGATGTGCTTGCGGAACTCGTCCAGCGTGGTCGCACCGATCGTCTGGAGCTCGCCGCGAGCCAGCATCGGCTTGAGGATGGACGCAGCGTCGATCGCGCCCTCGGCCGCGCCGGCACCAACGAGGGTGTGGATCTCGTCGATGAACAGGATGATGTCGCCGCGGGTCCGGATCTCCTTGAGGACCTTCTTCAGGCGCTCCTCGAAGTCACCGCGGTAACGCGAACCGGCAACCAGGGCACCGAGGTCCAACGTGTAGATCTGCTTGTCCTTGAGCGTCTCGGGCACGTCGCCCTTGACGATGTCCTGGGCCAGACCCTCAACGACGGCGGTCTTGCCGACGCCCGGCTCGCCGATCAGGATCGGGTTGTTCTTGGTCCGCCGGGACAGGACCTGCATGACCCGCTCGATCTCTTTACCACGTCCGATGACAGGGTCTAGCTTGCCCTCTCGGGCGGCCTGGGTCAGGTTGCGGCCGAACTGGTCGAGCACGAGTGACCCGGCCGGAGTGCCCTCGGCGGGACCGACGCCCGCGCCCTGGGGCTCCTTGCCCTGGTAGCCGCTCAGCAGCTGAATGACCTGCTGGCGGACTCGGTTGAGGTCGGCGCCGAGCTTGACGAGGACCTGCGCGGCAACACCCTCGCCCTCACGGATCAGGCCGAGCAGGATGTGCTCGGTCCCGATGTAGTTGTGGCCGAGTTGCAGGGCCTCACGCAGGCTCAGCTCGAGGACCTTCTTGGCGCGCGGGGTGAAGGGGATGTGGCCGGAGGGGGCCTGCTGACCCTGCCCGATGATCTCCTGCACCTGTTCGCGCACGGCGTCCAGGGAGATGCCGAGGCTTTCAAGTGCCTTGGCAGCGACGCCTTCGCCCTCATGGATCAAGCCCAGCAGGATGTGCTCGGTCCCGATGTAGTTGTGGTTGAGCATGCGCGCTTCCTCTTGCGCAAGCACCACCACCCGACGGGCCCGGTCGGTAAACCGTTCAAACATCGCTCATCGCTCCCTCGCTATCGAGATACCTCGATGCTATCTGTGCTCACCGGTGGTGGCGTACGGCAATCGCCGACCTATGCGTGATCGGAACAACGATGCCGTATGGCGGTGTGTTCCGTCCCGTGAACCACCTCAGCCCATGTTCGCCCTCGGCGTATCCCATCAGTGCCACCCGACCGACGCGGCCAGCCTCTGTTCACCCGGTCGACGCCCCGGATAACTGACAAAGGCTGGATATAGTCGAGAGCGGTCGGCGCGGTCGACCGGCATACATCGCCCCGGACGAAGGAGACAAACATGGCCACGACGCGGACCGCTACTGCCCACTGGGAGGGCACGTTGATCGAGGGTGCCGGTCAGGTGACCCTGCAGTCCTCAGGTATGGGGACGTTCGACGTCAGCTGGCCATCACGGGCGGAGAAGGCGAACGGCAAGACGAGCCCCGAGGAGCTGCTCGGTGCGGCCCATGCCACCTGCTTCTCGATGTCGATGGCGAACACGCTGGCCAAGGCAGGAACACCCCCGGTCTCGATCGACACGTCCGCGGACGTCACGTTCCAGCCGGGAACGGGCATCACCGGCATCGCCTTGAAGGTGAACGGCGTGGTGCCGGGCATCACCGCGGCGCAGTTCGCCGAGGTGGCCCAGGACGCCAAGTCCAACTGCCCGGTGAGCGGGGCCCTGCGAGCCGAGCTGATCAGCCTCGAGGTCGGGACCTTCTCCGCCTGAGCCCACAGCAGATCCGTCGTCCTGGATAACTTTCCGTGCGAGCAAATGGTCGGCGAGCCCGCGCGTCTCCATGCGTTACGACATCCGCTCGTATGCCGGGAGGGTGAGGAACTCCGCGAAGCGAGCGCGAGATCTCCGCTGTGGCCGCGTCCTCCATCAGGTTGAAGATGGCCACCGCTCCGGTTCCGTGCAACCAGGCGGCGAGGTACTGGATACCGACGCTGATGTTGTTGCGAAGGCCAGCCTCCGTCACGTCCCCTGGCGCCGCGGCGACGTCCAGCAGCTGTTCGGCTGTGACGTGAACGTCCGCGCGAAGCTTTTCCAGCTGGTTGGGTCGCTCGCCGAGCACCGTGGTGAATGCCGCCTTGCACACCTCAACCATGCCGGGGTGAGCCACCCAGGACCCGTCGAAGCCGGCGCTGGCCTCGCGGGTCTTGTCGTCCTCGACCTTGGCGAAGGCGGCCTCGTTGACCTCGGGGTCCTTGCTGGGGATGTAGGCGGCCATGCCTCCGATGGCGTGGGCACCCCGCTTGTGGCAGGACCGAACAAGCAGCTCGGAGTAGGCGTTCATGAAGGGCACCATCATCGTGTCCTGGGCCCGGTCAGGCAGCAGGAAGTCGCGCCCGCGGGTCCGGAACTTCTTGACGACGCTGAAGATGTAGTCCCAGCGACCGGCGTTGAGCCCCGAGGAGTGCTCTCGTAGCTCGTAGAGGATCTCTTCCATCTGAAACGCGGCAGGATACGTCTCGATGAGGACCGTGGCGCGAACAGTGCCCTGGGGGATACCGACGGCTTCCTGGGCGCGGACGAAGACGTCGTTCCAGAGCCGCGCCTCGAGGTGGCTCTCCAGCTTGGCGAGATAGAAGTACGGGCCGTTGCCCGAGTCGATCTGTCGCTGGGCGCAGTGGAAGAAGTAGAGACCGAAGTCGACCAGGCTGCCCGACATCGGCGCCCCGTCCACGACGATGTGCTTCTCGGGCAGGTGCCAGCCGCGCGGCCGGACGACGATCGTGGCGAGGTCCTGGCCCAGTGCGTAGGACTTGCCTTCGGGCGAAGTGAAGTCGATGGTCCGGTCGAGGGCGTCGCGCAGGTTGAGCTGGCCTTCGACGACGTTGGCCCACGCGGGGGTCGACGCGTCCTCCATGTCGGCCAGCCAGAAAGGCAAGTGCCTCGGTGCTGAGCACCTCGTCGTAGCGCTCTCCGTGATCGCCACTGACCTGCACGCCGTCGGGGGTCGTCATGTGATGCTCCTCGCCTTCACGTTTCTCTGACTCTTCATGAGTCAATATTTCACCGTGCGGGAGTCAGCGGCGACGCTGGCACCGACCGCACCAGAACAGGTTGCGCCCCGCGACAAGCTGAGTACGGATCTTGGAACCGCACACGTGGCAGGGCTCGCCCGTGCGCTTGTAGAGGTAAAAGCGTCGCTCAAACCGGTCGCCGGGTCGCCCTCCGCTCAACGCTGGGGTATGCACGGCCGCCGAGCCATCCGCGACCTCGGCGATGGCGTCGGCGACCTGGTCGTCCATGGTGAGGACCTGGCCGAACGCGACGCCTAACGGCATGAGAGTGACCAGGTCATCCCACATGGCCAGCCAGGTCGTGGGCCGGATCTCCTTTCCGGGGCGGAAGGGGTCGACGCGATGTCGGAACAGCACCTCGCACCTGAAAACGTTGCCGACCCCGGCCAGCACCGCTTGGTCCATCAGCAGCTCCGCGATCGGCTTGGTGCTGCGTGAGATCCGGCGCAGCGCCAGGTCCGGGTCGGCGCCCGGGCGCAGCGGGTCGGGGCCGAGTCGGGCCTCTATCTGGTCGACCTTTTCCCGCGTCACCACCGCACACACGGTCGGCGCGCGCAGGTCCCCCACCCAGGTGTCGTTCAGCAGCCGCACTCGAACCTGACCCTGAACCGGAACGCGGCCGGCCGGCATACCGGGTCGCTGGGGGTCCGGGTCGAGGTGGTGAGCCATCACCGAGAACTTGCCGATCAGGCCGAGGTGGACGTTCAGCCAACGTTCGCCCTCGAACTCGGCGAACAAGTGCTTTCCCCAGGCCGAGGCACCGATCAAGGTGAGGCCATCGAGCAGGGCTGCGCCGTCATCGAATCGCCCCTGCGGGCTCGACACTGCTACGGGCCGGCCACCGAAGGCATGGCCGAGGCGCCCCGCCAGCGCATGGGTGACGTGACCTTCGGGCATAGGGCTAGCTAGCCACCCTCTTCTTGGGTGCGGCGTTCTTGGGTGCGGCCTTCTTGGCAGCGGCCTTCTTGGCAGCGGTCTTTTTGGCGGCCTTCCCGCTGGTCCCCTCGTCCGGTTCATCGGGAGCAAGGTCTGCCTCGGCCGTATCCTCGGTGTCGGCGTCGTCGAACACCTCGGCTGTCGGCTCGCCGCGGGACGCCTTGGCCCGCTCAACGCTGCGCTGTAAGGCGGCCAGCAGGTCGACGACTTCGCCGCCGGTCTCCTTGGCGGCAGGCGCCGCCTGAACCTCTCCACCCTCGAGCTTGGTCCTGACCAGCGACTCGACGGCTGCCTGGTAGTCGTCCTCGTAGTCGTCCGGAACGTAGTCCCCCGCAAGGGACTCGACGAGCATGTGGGCCATGGCCAGCTCGGCGGGCTTGACGTCGACGCCCTCACCAAGATTGGCGAACTGCGGGGCGCGGATCTCGTCCGGCCACAGCATGGTCTGCATGACGATGACGTCGTCCCGCACGCGCAGCACTGCGATGGTCATCCGGGCGCGGATGGAGACGGTCACAATCGCCATCCGGTCAGCGGCCTTGAGCGCATCGCGCAACAAGGCATAGGCCTTGGTCGCCGCCTTGTCCGGCTCCAGGTAGTAGGGCTTGTCCAGCAACATCGGGTCGATCTGTTCGGCGGGCACGAACTTCTCCACCGCGATCTCGCGGCTGCTGCGGGTCGGCAGGTCCGCCATGTCCTCGTCGGACAGCACCACCATCTGGCCGTCCTCGGTCTCATAGCCCTTGGCGATGTCGTCATAGGAGACCTGTTCGCCGTCGATGCTGCAGATGCGCTGGTACTTGATCCGGCCACCGTCCTCACGATGCACCTGGCGGAACTGCACATCGTGGTTCTCCGTGGCCGAATAGAGCCGCACCGGAACATTGACCAGGCCGAAGGACACGGCGCCTTTCCAGATGGCACGCACGATCAGATCACTCTCCAACTCGTCGCGGATCAAGTGCTGACCCGTATTTGTCCCGTGCGTCAGGATGGACCCATGCGCCCCATGCTGGCTAGCCCGGGAACCGCCATACCCCTTGGTCCACAGTGGGCACATGAGATCAAATGGGATGGAATGCGGTTATTGGCCGACGTCAGCGATGGTCACCTGAAGCTATTGTCCCGCAACGGGAACGACGTCACGGTGAGTTTCCCGGAACTGAGCTCCCTTGCCGGTACGGGCAGGCCCGAAGACATGCTGGTGGATGGCGAAGTCGTGGCGCTCAACGGTGGGGTCCCCTCGTTCTCCGTCCTCGCCGAACGCATGCACGTGAGCGACGCCAGAAAGGCGCTCAGGCTGGCTATGACCCATCCGGTCACCTTCATGGCCTTTGACCTGCTCCGTCTGTATGGCGTCGACCTCACCCCGCGCCCATTGTCCGAACGACGCGCGACCCTTGAGCGGATCGGCCTGGCAGGCCCGAACTGCCAGGTGCCACCGACCTACGACGATGGGTTCGCGCTCAGGGCCGCGACCCTGGAGCATGGGCTGGAAGGCGTCGTCAGCAAACGCCTCTCGTCCCGATACAGCCCCGGACGACGCAGCCCTGACTGGCTGAAGTTTCCCAACCGCGAGTCGATGTCGGTGGTGATCGGCGGATGGCGCCTAGAGACCGACAGCGACTCACGTCTCGGCGCCGTGTTGGTCGGCCGGGCGCAGCCACGTGGGCTGGCATATCTGGGACGAGTGGGGAGCGGCTTGGCCGGCAAGGCGCAAGACACACTCCTGGATGCGTTGCGAACCCTGGAGATTGGCGCCTCGCCTTTTGTCGACGAGGTCCCGCGGATGGACTCGGAGGGCACATTCTGGGTTCGACCGGAGGTCGTCGTGGACGTGCAAGCGCTGGGACTGACCCAACAAGGCAGGCTCAGGCAACCGGCATACCGTGGGCTGAGATCTGACCTGTCGCCCGGCGACCTGTACAACGAGGAGTGAGCGCACTTGCCGGACAAGGCATCCGAGGTGGTCACCGTGCTTGTTGAGGGCCATCGCCTGCAGCTAAGCAACCTGAACAAGGTCATGTACCCGGCGACCGAGACCACCAAGGGGGAGGTGCTCAACTACTACGCCAGGGTGGCCCCGTTCTTGCTCCCGCACCTCGCCGACCGACCCGTGACCCGTGTGCGCTGGCCTCATGGGACCGATGGGCCGTCGTTCTTCGAGAAGAATCTTCCGTCCGGAGCACCGTCGTGGCTGCACTCTGTGGCAATGGCCACGAGCGGCTCGCGCTCCGTCAGCGGCAACGACACGATTCGTTACCCCGTCGTCCACGACACTGCCGCCCTGACCTATCTCGTGAACCTCGCCTCGCTCGAGCTGCATGTCCCCCAATGGCGATTCGATGCTGACGGCCAGCCACTTCATCCCGACCGGCTGGTGATTGACCTCGACCCCGGAACCCCGGCGGGGCTGCAGGAGTGCTCGCAGCTGGCTCTGCTGGTGCGTGATCGACTCCACGGCATCGGGCTCACCGCGGCGCCAGTCACCAGCGGGAGCAAGGGAATGCAGCTGTACGCAGCCCTGCCGGGCGAGCAAGACTCCGACACGATCAGCGACATCGCCCGAGAGATCGCTCAAGCTCTCACCAAGGTCAGACCAGAGCTGGTCGTATGGAAGATGACCAAGGCTCTGCGTCCCGGCAAGGTGCTGCTGGACTGGAGCCAGAATGCTGCCGCGAAAACGACGATCACGCCTTACTCCTTGCGCGGCAGGGAGGCACCCTTCGTCGCGGCACCCCGCACCTGGACCGAGGTCGAGCACGGCGCCGAGCGACGGGATTCCCTCAGACAGCTGGAGATGGACGACGTCCTGGCCCGGGTGGCCAAGGATGGCGACCTTTTCACCACCACGATTTCGCAAACCTAGGGACTGTGCCGAGAAGGCAATGCCAAACCTAGGGATCTGGTCGTGCACAATCCCTAGGTTTGGGTTGAAATATGAAGCACAATCCCTAGGTCTGCGGACTAGCCGTTGGCCTTGTCGTACGCCGCCAGGATGTCAGCCGAGATTCGGCCTCGGTCGCTGACCTTGTGACCGTTGTTACGGGCCCATTCCCGGACGGCGCTCAGGTCCCCCCGGCGCAGTCCGGTGGTCGTTGCCCTGCGCGAGCTCTTGCGGCCCCCGGAGCGACGCGCATGACCCACCCAGGTGGCCAGGTCGTCACGAAGTTTCTGGGCGTTGGCGACAGTCAGGTCGATCTCGTAAGACACGCCGTCCAGAGAGAACGACACGCTCTCGGCCGCCTCGGCGCCATTGATGTCATCAACCAGCAGAACTTGGACCTTTTGCGCCATGGAAACTCCCGAATAGAGCGTTTTGAGCCGCTGATCTGTATCCACCGGCTATTGCGCGTCCCACCATACGCGAAAACGCTTAGGATGCGGAATCCCTCTGGCCGCCATTGTTGGATTCTTTGCCCGAAGAGGCCGAACGCTCTTGATCGGCTTCCCACTGAGAATGCGCCAGGCGCTCATTGCGGTCGCCTTCGAGCATTGCCTTGATGACCAGATAGAACAAGAAGGCGACACCGGCACTCGGCAGAAGCGCGCCAAGGGCGATCACCACGGAATGCAGACTCATGTTCACTCCGGTTTCAGCAAGGGGAACAGAATGGTTTCACGGATACCGGCCCCCGTGAAGAGCATGACCAGGCGGTCGATACCCAGTCCGAGGCCTCCCATGGGCGGGGCGCCGTACTCCAGGGCACGCAGAAAGTCCTCGTCGAGCTGCATGGCCTCGGCGTCGCCGGCAGCGGCCCGCAAGGACTGAGCGGTCAGTCGATCCCGCTGGACCACGGGGTCGACAAGCTCCGAGAAGGCTGTTCCACGTTCGGTGCCCCCGATGATCAGGTCCCACGCCTCGATGAGCCTGGGGTCCTTGCGGTGAGGCCGGGCCAGCGGTTGGGCAGACGGCGGATAGTCGCAGACGAATGTCGGCTGCAAGAGGGTTGGCTCGACGATCTCCCCGAAGAGCTCGACCACCAGCTTCTCGGCCCCCCAGTCGGGGTGAACCGTCACCTCGCGCCGGGTCGCGATCGCCCGAAGGGTCCGGGCATCTGTGTCCGGCGTGACATCCTCGCCCACTGCCTCGGAAAGGCCCTGATAGACGGGCAACCACCGCCATTCCCCGTCGAGGTTGATCTCTCCGGCCGCAGTTTCGATGACCCGGGAACCCCAGGCGTCCGCCGCCGCGATGACAATCCCCTGTGTCAGCTCGGCCATCGTGTGTTGGTCGCCAAAGGCTTCATAGGCCTCGAGGAGCGTGTATTCAGGACTGTGCGTGGAGTCAACGCCTTCGTTGCGGAAGACGCGGCCGATCTCGAACACCTTGTCCACCCCGCCGACCACGGCTCGCTTGAGATAGAGCTCAAGGGCAATGCGCAGCGACATGTCGATATCAAACGCATTGAGGTGGGTCGGAAATGGTCGGGCCGCGGCGCCACCGTGGACAAGTTGCAGAACCGGCGTCTCGATCTCGATGAACCCACGGTTGTGCAGGGTTTCTCGCACCGCGCGAACAATGGCCGCGCGGCTGCGGACCATGTCACGCGCCTCCTGGCGCACGATCAGGTCGGCATAGCGCTGGCGAACCCGCGACTCCTCGGACAAGGGGCTGTGCATGGTGGGAAGTGGTCGCAGTGCTTTGCTCGCGATCGCCCACTCGTCGGCCAGCACCGAGAGCTCGCCACGCTTGCTCGAGATCACCCGGCCGTGGACGAAGACGATGTCGCCGAGGTCGACGTCGGACTTCCATGCCGCCAGCGAACCCTCGCCAACCTCGGCCAGGCTGAGCATCGCCTGGAGGCGCGTCCCGTCGCCCTCCTGCAACGTGGCGAACGCAAGCTTGCCGGAGTTGCGGATGAAGACCACTCGACCCGCGACGCCCACGACGTCCTGGGTCTCCTCGGCGGTCTGCAGGTGCCCATAGGAAGCACGCACCTCGGTGAGGGTGTGCGTGCGGGGCACGCCCACGGGATACGGCTCCCGGCCCTGTCCCAGCAGGCGAGCGCGCTTCTCCCGTCTGACCCGCATCTGCTCGGGCAGGTCGGTCTCCGGGAGGGGAGGGTTGGGGGGCTCACTCACCCGGCAAGAGTACCCAGCAGAAGTCGCCTCCCCGACCGGTAGTTTCGAACCATGACCAAGCCAGAGGAAGCAGACGTATTCGGCGCACGTCGGGGCTCTTTCGGTGCCTATGCAGCGGAGTACGACGCGGTGCGCCCGGAATGGCCTCCAACGACAGTCGCCTGGATGCTCGGATCACCGCGAGCCGGAGCCGTATGCAGGGTGGTCGACGTGGGTGCCGGGACCGGGAAAGGGTCGCGTGCGATCGCCGCGCTCGGACATGACGTCATCGCTGTCGAGCCCTCGGACGGGATGCGTGAGGCCATGGCCTCCTCCCTGGCCGCTCTCCCCGAGGAGAATGCCAAACGGATCACCATCATGGCTGGCGGCGCCGAGAAGCTGCCGCTCAAGGGTGACTCGGCCGACGCGATAACGGTCTTCCAGGCATGGCACTGGTTCGACTCCGAGGTAGCCACTGTTGAGGCAGCAAGAGTGCTGCGACCTGGTGGCTGGCTTTCGATGGCATGGCATCACCGATCCGAGGACGTGGCCTGGATCCGCGAGCTGTCCGACATCGCCGAAGGCCACGAGAACCTGCCCGATGACCAGGAGGTGCCGCCCGTGGCACCGGAGTTCGACCCCTTCGAGGCCGAGCTCTTCACCTACGACATTCGGCGCAGCGTCGAGGAACTCGTGCTGCTCGCCTCGACCTGGTCGTACGTGGCGATCCACCCCGAGCGCGACCGGGTCCTTGACGAGGTCCGAGCATTGGGGCGGCAGGTGGCGGGCGTTGACCGGATGGTCGAGATCCCGATGACAACCCGCTGCTACCGGCTACGCCGACGCTGAGGCTCGAAAGACTGAGAGTTTCAGAAGAGCGCGGCCCCGCTGA
>JBBQUB010000020.1:0-21142 GCA_038212865.1 Actinomycetales bacterium | reverse complement strand
CTCCCCAACCCTTCCGAGCGGTCAACTGCGGCGGAGGACCTTTGCCGTTCGTGCTTGTCCACCATGACCTACATCATCGCCGCGTCACACCGTGGTGCCACCGTCTCCGACCGGAGTCGCCACGGGATCAAGGCGCCACCTGGGGCCCATAGCGCGCCACGCAGTAGTCGCCCAACCGGCTGGCGAGGGCCGCGATCGCTGCCGCGGCATGGTGCTCGCGGTCCCACGCGGCATACAGCCTGATGCTCAGGGCTCCTTGCCTGCCGATGATGTCCAATGACTGCAAGCCAAAACGTGGGTCATCGGAGACCACGGCGATGCCCCGACCGGCGGCGGCAACGGCCTGGGCGACCTGCGGCGCGCCGAACTCCAGCATGGACAAGTAGGTGAGCCGAGCGCGGTCCACGCTGTGGTCCAGCACCCGGCGCGGGCTGTAGTCCTGGGTGAGCAGGAGCAGCCTCTGTTTGACCAGCTCAGCGACGGTGACCGAGCCTCGGGTAGCCCAGTCATGGTCGGGCGGGACATAGGCCCAGATGGGAAGCACTGCCAACGGCTGGAAGGCCAGGCCTTCGGGGGGTTGCTCGGTAGCGATCGCCAGGTCGGCCCCTGAGCGCAGCGCGGCATAGATCAGCTGTGGACGCTCCTCGGAGACGGCGGGCAACGGGTCATCGGGGCGCAGGGTCGCCAGGAACGGGGCCAGGACGTCGGTAAAGGTCGTGCCCGGGGCGGCGATGCTGATGTGCTGCATCCGGCCGGCGGCCAAGGTCGCCGCCGCCTCCACCGCCGCGTCGGCACGACGGACCAGATCGCGCGCGACGGGAACGAACTGGCGACCGGCTGCGGAAAGGACCAGACGCCCGCCGGAACGGGTGAACACAGTGATCCCGAGGTCGCTCTCGAACAGCCGCAGCTGGCGAGACAGGGAGGGCTGGGTCACATGGGCCAGGTGTGAGGCGGCCGTGACGGACCCGGCATCGACCACGGCCAGAAAGTACCGGACGTGGCGAAGCTCCATAAGTATGCCTCCAAGGCATCAGACAGGTGCCAAACAAGTATTGGACAACATGGTAGGGGTGCGGCAACGTTTGGTGCGAGGGGTGCACTCCCCGCTGCCCCATCGCCCGAGCCACCAGGAGCACCAGATGACGTCTGCGCCGACCGAGGCTGTACCTTCCCAGGCGGTCCCGATCGAACAGCGGCGGATCCTGGCCACCGCCATTCCCGGTCCCCGCTCGGAGCTGCTCCAGAAGCGCAAGCGCTCGGCGGTCTCGGCAGGTGTCGGAACCGGGCTGCCCATCTATGTCGAGCGGGCCGGTGGCGGCATCCTCGTGGATGTCGACGGCAACCAGCTGATCGACTTCGGCTCGGGAATCGCGGTCACCACCGTCGGCAACTCCGCGCCGCGAGTGGTTGCGGCGGTCACGTCGCAGGTCGAGGACTTCACCCACACCTGCTTCATGGTCACGCCGTATGAGGAGTACGTCGAGGTTGCCGAACGACTCAACGAGCTGACCCCCGGCGACGGCGAGAAGCGCTCCGCGTTGTTCAACTCCGGCGCTGAGGCGGTGGAGAACGCGATCAAGGTCGCGCGCACGTTCACCGGGCGGCCCGCCGTGGTGGCGTTCGAGCACGCCTATCACGGTCGCACCAACCTGACGATGGCCCTGACCGCCAAGAACATGCCGTACAAGGAGGGCTTCGGGCCGTTCGCCGGGGAGATCTACCGCGTACCGATGGCCTACCCCTACCGCTGGCCCACCGGCGAGGACCGTTGCGCCGATGAGGCGTTCGACGCCTTCGTCTCTCAGGTGCACACGCAGGTCGGCGAGCAGAACACGGCCGCGGTGATCATCGAGCCGATCCAGGGTGAAGGTGGGTTCATCGTGCCGCCGCCGGGCTACCTGAAGCTGATCGCGGACTGGTGCACCCAGCACGGGATCCTGTTCATCGCAGACGAGATCCAGACCGGCTTCTGCCGTACCGGCGACTGGTTCGCCTGCGAGCACGAGGACGTGGTGCCCGACCTGATCACGACCGCCAAGGGCATTGCCGGCGGGCTTCCGCTGGCCGCGGTGACCGGCCGTGCGGACGCGATGGACTCGGTCCACGGGGGTGGGCTGGGCGGGACGTATGGCGGCAACCCGGTCGCGTGCGCGGCGGCACTGGGCGCCATCGAGACGATGCAGGCTGAGGACCTCTGTGGCCGCGCTCGCGAGATCGAGGCGCTGTTCATGCCCCGGCTGCGCGAGCTGGCCGAGAAGTTCGACGTCATCGGCGACATCCGTGGCCGCGGCGCGATGCTGGCCCTCGAGCTCGTCTCGGGTCGCACTGACAAGGCTCCGAACTCGGCGCTGACCGGCGCCGTGAATGCCTACTGCCACAGCCAGGGGTTGGTCACGCTGACGGCGGGTACGTTTGGCAACGTGATGCGCTTCCTGCCACCGCTCTCGGCTGGGGACGACCTGTTGCACGAGGGGCTCGACATCGTGGAGCAGGCCTTCGTGGCCAGCGTCTGACCCACCGTTGGCAATGACTGTGAGGTTTCGGTCGCCAGGACGACGCAAACCTCACAGTCATCGCCAACGAGGGCTGAACCGGATGCCACCGACCTGAACCGCATGACACCGAATGACCAGCAGTCCCGACTGAAAGGCCCGATACGCGTGGCGCTGAACGATTCTGAGAAGTCCCTGCTCGCGAGTGTTCCCACCGGCCTGTTCATCGACGGCAGGTGGCGGGCCAGTAGCGACGGCAGGACGATCGACGTGGAGGACCCGTCGACCGGCGAGATCCTGGCCGCGGTGGCCGACGCGACCGTTGCCGACGGCGCGGCGGCCTTGGACGCAGCCGTTGCGGCACAAGGAGATTGGGCGGCCACCCCACCTCGTGAACGCGGTGAGATCCTGCGCAGGGCGTTCACGCAGATCACCGACCGCGCCGAGGAGTTCGCGCTGCTGATGACCCTGGAGATGGGCAAGCCGCTGGCCGAGTCGCGAGGTGAGGTGACCTACGGCGCAGAGTTCTTCCGGTGGTTCTCCGAGGAGGCGGTCCGCATCAGCGGGCGCTGGTCGACGGCACCGAACGGCGCCACCCGGCTGCTGACGATGAAACAGCCGGTCGGTCCCACGCTGATGATCACGCCCTGGAACTTCCCGCTGGCCATGGGAACTCGCAAGATCGGCCCGGCGCTGGCCGCCGGCTGCACCATGGTGGTCAAGCCGGCCCAGCAGACCCCGCTGTCGATGCTGGCCCTGGCCGAGCTGTTGGCCGACTGCGGGGTGCCAGCCGGCGTCCTCAACGTGATCACCACGACCCGCACGGGCGAGGTGGTCGAGCCGATCATCCGCGACCCGCGGCTGCGCAAGCTCACCTTCACCGGATCCACTCCGGTGGGCCGCAAGCTCGTCGAGCAGTCCGCCGAGCAGCTGTTGCGGGTTTCCATGGAGCTCGGCGGGAACGCGCCGTTCCTCGTCTTTGAGGACGCCGACGTCGATGCCGCGGTGGCCGGGGCGATGGTGGCCAAGCTGCGCAACATGGGTGAGGCCTGCACCGCCGCGAACCGGTTCCTGGTCCACGAGAGCGTTGCCGACGAGTTCGCGACCACGTTCGCCGCGAAGATGGCCGGTATGACGGTCGGTCGGGGCACGCAGGAGGGCGTCACCATCGGCCCGCTCATCGATGCGAAGGCGCAGGCCGGCGTGGCTGACCTCGTCGAGGACGCCAAAGCCAAGGGCGCCAGCGTTGTCTGCGGCGGGACCACGGTGGGGGACCAGGGCTACTTCTACGCACCCACCGTCCTGACCGGAGTCTCGGCGGACTCCCGGATGATGCGCGAGGAGATCTTCGGCCCGGTGGCACCGATCGCGACGTTCGCCACCGAGGCGGAGGCGATCGCGCGGGCCAACGACACGGAATACGGCCTGGTGGCCTATGTCTTCACCCGCGACCTCTCGCGCATGTTGCGGGTCAGCGAGGCGTTGGAGTTCGGGATGGTCGGCATCAACCAGGGCATCGTGTCCAACCCGGCGGCGCCCTTCGGCGGGGTAAAGCACTCCGGCTTCGGGCGCGAGGGCGGCCTGGAGGGCATCGAGGAGTACCTCGAGATCAAGTACGTCGGCATCGCCCCGTAGCCGAGCCCGGGACGTCACATAGCGCAGGGCCGTCACTGATGGAGCACCCGCGACGCTGCCCGATCAATGACGCGCCTGCGCTACGTCAAGCTCAGTCAGGGTTCGAAGCGGTAGCCGAGGCCGGGTTCGGTGATCAAGTGCCGGGGACGGGATGGCTCAGCCTCGAGCTTGCGACGCAGCTGGGCCATGTAGACCCGCAGGTAGTTCGTCTCGACCCCATGGGCGGGACTCCACACCTCATGCAGGAGCGCCTTGCCGGTGACCAGCTTTCCCGGGTGGCGGGTCAGGACCTCCAGCAGGTGCCACTCCGTGGGCGTGAGCCTGACCTCCCGGTCGGCCCGGGTGACCTTTTTGGCGGCGAAGTCGATGGTGAAGGCCTCGGTGGTGATGATCGGAGTGTCCTCATGGGGTTGCGCCCTCCGCAGGGCAGCGCGCATCCGGGCGAGGAGCTCGTTCATCCCGAACGGTTTGGTGAGGTAGTCGTCGGCTCCGGCGTCCAGCGCGTCAACCTTGTCGTCCTGGGTGTCGCGTGCGGACAGGATGATGATCGGGATGCGCGTCCAGCCGCGCAGGCCATGGACCACCTCCACGCCGTCCATATCGGGCAGGCCGAGGTCGAGGATGACCAGGTCCGGGGGCGCTGCTGCGGCCGCGCGAAGAGCGCTCGCTCCATCAGCAACGGCGTCGACGTCGTATCGGCGCGCGCGCAGGTTGATGACCAGTGCTCGACGAAGCTGCGGCTCATCCTCCACGATCAGCACCCTGCTCATCGGGCCACCGGCAAGGTGATGGTCATGGTCAGCCCGCCCCCGGGTGTGGCCGACGGCGCGAGCTGGGCGTTCATGGCCTGCGTGAAGCCCTGGGCGATGGCCAGCCCGAGGCCCAGGCCTGCCGTGGCGTTGTGGTCACCGACGCGTTGAAAGGGTGCGAACATGCCATCCCATTGGGACGCGGCGATGCCCGGTCCGTGGTCGGTGACGTGCAGGCTCACGCGAGCCGCGGGACCGCCGGTGCCCTCGGGATCCGACCCCCGGTGCGCGGGTGGCGGGTCGGCATGGACCCTCACCGGCACGTCTCGCGGGCTGAACCGGCGCGCGTTGTCGACCAGGTTGGCCACCACCCGTTCCAGCAGTCCGGCGTCGGCCTGCACCAGGGGCAGGTCCTCGGGTACGTCGATAGTGACATTTCCCCCGGAGCCCAGCAGTGCGCGCGCCACCACCTCATCGAGGGCGACCGGGGCGATCTGCACCGACACAGCACCCGCCTGTATCCGGCTCATCGCCAGCAGGTTCGAGATGAGGTCGGTGAGCTTGTCGGTCGACTCCTCGATGGTCAGCAAGAGCTCGCGTTGTTCCTCCTCGGTCCAGGGGATGTCCTCCTGGCGAAGGCTCGAGACGGCAACCTTGATTCCGGCGAGGGGGGTGCGCAGGTCGTGGCTGACCGCCGCCAACAAGGCCGAGCGGACTCGGTCGGTCTCTGCGAGCTGTCGCGCACGGGCCGCCTGTGCGGCGAGCTGCTGGCCCTGCCATGCCCGGCTTGCCATGGCGGCGAGCACACCGAGGAGTCGACGGTCCTCAGCAAAGATCTCCGGCCCGTAGGCGAGCAGCTCGAGGCCGTTGGTCGCCGCCACCGTCAGCGTCGGGAGCTGCGCAGGGGGTGGTCCGGCGGAGGCCAGCGGGCGCTCTCTGCGGGTGGGGTCAACCAGGGCGACGGTGCTCATCCCGAACAGGCCGCGCACCTGCTCGAGGACCGCCACGAGCGAGGCGCCGCTGATCTCCGCCCCGCTGAGCTGTGAGATCAATCGCGACTCGATCCGGGTGCGTTCGGCCGCCTCCCGGTTCCGGGCACCCAGCTCGACGGTGACGCTGACCAGGATCGCGGCCAAGACGAAGACGATCAGGTCGATGGCGGAGCTCCGGTTCTCCACCGCAAACGTGTGGTACGGCGGCGTGAGGAACCAGTTGACCAGCAGGAACGAGGCCACGGCGGCGAGCAGCGCGGCCACGACGCCGCCGACCACGGCGACCACCACCACGGCGAGCAGGTAGATCAGCAGCAGGCTCTCGATGGCCACGCTGGTGCGGACGGTGATCAAGATGATGGTCAGTGGCGGCAACCCCAGGGCCGCGACCAGAGCCCCGCCCCAGCGCCGGGATCGGGATAGGCCGCGGGCCGTCGGTGGCAAGGCCATGATCGGCCCGGTGCTGGCGACGGCTCCGGGCGACTCGCTCGTCATGCGGTCAGCGTCCCACATCGTCCCTCACGGCCGGACCGAAAAGGCGCAGTCACTTCAGCGGCCTAGGTCACCCGGGCCCAGACGTTCTCACCATGTCGGCATCCTGCTGCTTCAGCTCGGCGAGGCGATGGGCCTCGGCGATCTCGGCCGACTCGAGGCGGAACGGGACGCTGGTGACCATGACGCCGGGCTGGAACAGCAGCCGCGCCTTGAGCCGCAGGGCGCTGTGGTTGTGCAGGATCTGCTCCCACCAGTGGCCCACGACATACTCGGGAATGAAGACCGACACCACGTCGCGGGGGCTTTCCCGCCGTATTCGGGCGATGTGCTGGATCACCGGTCTGGTGACATCCCTGAACGAGGAGTCCAGCACCGTCAAGGGCACCGGCACGTCGCGTTCCACCCACTCGCGCATCAGCTGCTCGGTCTCCTCCGGTGAGGTCTGCACGGTGAGCGCAGTCAGCGTCTGCGGACGAGTTGCGCGTGCGAAGGCCAGAGCCTGAAGCGTCGGGGCGTGCAGCTTGGAGACGAGCACGATGACGTGGATGCGGCTGGGCAGTAGCACCCCTGCTGGGGTGGGCTGCAGCTCGACCGCAACGTCGTCGTAGTGGCGTCGGATCGCGGTCATGAGGACGAACACCAGGGGCATCGCGATCACGACGATCCAGGCGCCGTGGGTGAACTTGGTGACCAGCACAATCACCAGCACCAGGGCTGTGGTTGCCGCACCGAGAGCGTTGATCGCGAGGGAGCGCCTGATCCGGCCGCGGCCGGCTTGCTGCCTCGGCTGGGCCATTAGCGCCAGCCAGTGTTTGACCATCCCGGCCTGGCTCAGGGTGAACGAGACGAACACCCCGATGATGTAAAGCTGGATGAGTCGGGTGGTGCTGGCGTCGAAGGCCCAGATCAGCGCTATGGCCAAGGCAGCCAGGATCACGATGCCGTTGGAGAACACCAGGCGGTCGCCACGCCGTGCGAACTGGCGTGGCAAGAACCCGTCCTGGCCCAGGAGCGAGGCCAGGATCGGGAAGCCGTTGAAGGCGGTATTCGCGGCCAGCACCAGGATCGCTGCGGTGAAAACCTGCACGGCATAGAAGCCGATCGAGCTGGAACCGAAGACAGCCCCGGCGATCTGGGCGATGACGGTGCGCTGGCTGTAGCCCGCCGGGGCGCCCACCAACTGGGAGGGATCGGCGCCTACGTGCACCTTGCTGACCAAGGCCAGGGCGGTGATCCCGACGAACATCAAGATCGTCAGGGTTCCCATGATGGCCAAGGTCGCTGCCGCGTTGCGAGCCTTGGGTTTCTTGAAGTTCGGGACTCCGTTGCTGACCGCCTCGACCCCTGTCAGTGCCGTGCAGCCGGAGGCGAATGCGCGCAGGACCAGCGCCACCAGCAGCAGGCCACTGACCTGCTCCTGGGCTCGAATGCCGATCGCCGCGGACTCGGCCACCGGACTGTGACCGCTCAACGCCTGCAGCATCCCGAGCGCGATCATCGCGAACACGCACACGACGAAGCCGTAGGTGGGGATCGCGAAGAACTTGCCGGACTCTTTGGTGCCGCGCAGGTTCATCAGCGCGAGGAACACGACCAGCCCAACAGACATGACCACTACATGGGGTGCCAGCGATGGGACCGCCGAGACGATGTTGGCCACCCCGGCAGCCACGGACACCGCGACGGTCAGCACGTAGTCGACCATCAGGGCGCTGGCGGCAATCAGGGCGGCGTTGCGCCCCAGGTTGGCGCGACTCACCGCGTAGGCACCGCCCCCGCCCGGATACGCGTGACAGGTCTGGCGGTAGGACAGGACCACGACGACGAGCAGCAGAACGACGGCGGCGGCGACCCAGGGCGCAAGGTGCAGCAGTGAGAGCCCACCCAGGCTGAGCATCAGCAGGATCTCTTCGGTGGCGTAAGCGTTGGACGACAACGGGTCGCTGCAGAAGACCGGAAGTGCCAGCTTCTTGGGCAGCAACGTCTCGCCCAACATCGAGCTATGCAGTGGACGTCCGACCAGAAGTCGCTTGGGAATCTCGGTAAGTGTGCTCACCAGACCAGCCAAAACCCTCGGTACGTCGCCGGCGACCATCTTGACGCTTCCCTAACGCCCCCGCCGCAAACCTTGATGGCCCCTTGACGCCCCATGGTTATGGGGTGGTCGTTGGCGTGATCTCGAGGCGTCCGGAGGAGCCCCTGGAGCGCGACGTATGTCGCCAATCACCCGGCGCATGGAACGTTTTGCGTGCTAGCCTGATCAGCGGTTGCAGTTGCAGTTCCTCGCAGATCGAAGAAGTGCCCGCTCCGGCGGGCTTTTTTCATAACAACGGGCGGGTCCCGTTAGTTGTGGGGGTAGTGCGGCAGCCTGGAGCCCGCGAAGTGTGGCCTCCACTGGCTAACAAAGAAAGAGTTATCCCCATGGCACAAGGCACCGTTAAGTGGTTCAACGCTGAAAAGGGCTTCGGCTTCATTGCCCAGGACGGCGGCGGCCCGGACGTGTTCGTTCACTACTCCGCGATCGAGACGAGCGGCTACCGGTCGCTCGAAGAGGCACAGCGCGTGGAGTTCGAGGTCACCCAGGGTCCCAAGGGTCCCCAGGCCGAGAAGGTTCAGGCTCTCTGATCTGCGAGGTTCTGTCATCTCATCGCAGTAAGCGCGACTAAACAGTCGACTTTCGCGCAAAGCCCCCTGGCTTCGGCCGGGGGGCTTTGTCGAGCCGGCGAGCATGAGATTCCGTGAAATCCACCGGATCCCGCAGGCGAGCTGGAATCTCGTGGGATGTCCGGAATCTGGTTTCAGCCCGCCGCAGGCCAGCGTGATTTCCGTCCCCCCGATCGGCCGACGGGTTCAGCGCTGGAGGTTCTCCAGGAAGGCCTTGGCGATGGGCGCCGCCACGCCGCCGCCGCTCGTGCCGGCTTCGACCAGAACCGCGAAGGCCACGGTGCCCTGCCAGCCGACGAACCAGGCGCGGGTCTGCGGAGGATTGGCCGACCCGTGCTCCGCGGTGCCGGTCTTGCCGAACACCGGACCTCCCGCGACCGACTTCAGCGCAGTACCGGTGCCGTCGGTGACCACGAGACGCATGAGTGTACGCAGCTCGCCAATTGCCTTGGTGTCCAACGGTTTTGGCGTCCGATCAGCCCCGGCGACCGCGGGGGTACGGATCAGTGCGGGCTCGATGTAGCTGCCGCGGGCCACCGAGGCGGCCATGACCGCAAGCGATGCCGGCGAGGCCTCGGTCTTGGCCTGGCCGAACGCCGTGGCTGCCTTCTCCGTCTTCGAGGTGGCCACGGGCACCGAGCCCCCGAAGGCCCCTGCGATCCCCAGATGCTTGTCCCAGCCGGAGCCGACGCCGAGCGCGGCTGCGGCATCGTGGACGTCGGAGTCGCCCATGGTGGCAGCAAGCTGGGTGAAGGCGGTGTTGCACGAGTGCGCGAAGTCCACCGAGAACGGCACCTGCCCGAAGGTCTCGCCCTCATAGTTCTGCACGGTCATCCCGTCCACGACGACGGTCGGGGGACAGGGCACCACCTTCGACGGCGACAACCCGTTGCCCAGCAACGAGTACGTCGTGGCGACCTTGAGCGTCGACCCCGGCGCGTACCGACCGAGCAGCGCCTGGTTTGCGTTGTCCACCGAGTTGGCCACGGCGAGCAGGTCCCCGGTGGCCACGTCCACGGCCACCAGCGACGAGGGGACGGCGTGGCTGCCGGCGAGGGCCGCCTCGGCGGCCAACTGGGTCTTGCGATCCAGAGTCAGGGTCATCGGGGCGCCGTCGGTTGCGGCCTTCTCGAACAGCGGCGCGTCGGGCTTGTCGCTGGCGCTCACCCTGACTCCGGGGGTGCCGCCGAGTGCCCCGTCGTACTGCCCTTGCAGTCCGCTCAGCCCGGCGTAGTCACCAGCGACGTAGCGGCCCTTGCCGTTCTTGATCGCCTCCGCTGTTACCAGGCCGTAGAAGCCCAGCAGCGGACGTGCGAACGTGCGTGGAGTCGCCAACGGCTGCTCCCGCGGGGGGTAGATGACGCCCACGAGGGCATCAAGCTGCGCCTTGCGGGTCCGGAAGTCGGCCTCCCGATAGGCGATGACGGGGATCGGGGCCTTCGAGCCGGCTTTCGTGGCGGCGCTGAGCTTGGCGACCAGCGTTCCGGCAGGTTCTTTGACGAGCTTCTCCAGGTCGGTGATCGACGAGGTGATAGCCCGCGCCGGGTCGATCGCGACGTCATAGACCCTGCCGACCGCCAGGAGAGGAGAACCGTCGCCACCCAGGACCTCCCCGCGCTTGCCCCAGGTCCGCTCGGCGACCAGCCTTGCCTTGGCGTCCAGGCCCGGTGCCCACATCGATGCCCCCGCCTTGGCCACGACCTCCCAGATCTCGTTCTTGTTGCGCTGCAAGGAGATCGGCATCGTGTAGGCCCAGCTGGAACCCGGGGCCACGGTCCAGGCGACGGTCAGTTTCCCGGTGGCCTTGTCGCCGTCACGAGAAAGGGAGGCGACCGTCGCCTTGACGGGCCCGCTACCGAGCCCAGCGGTCGTGCTCTTGAAACTGGCTGCGACCAGGTCACCGGACTGGCCGGCATACGCCACATCCTTGACGTCTCGATGGGTCCAGGCGCTGGCGAACCGGTCCATCGAAGCACGCGCCTCCTGGTCGAGACGGACCTGTTTGCGGTTGTCGACGTAGGCGAAACCGCCTGCCGCCGCGGCCACCGCGACCACGCCGGCCACGATCGAGGCGATGATGATGCGTTTGCTCATGGCCACCATCCAACCGCAGGCCGGGTCGGCGAGCGCGTTTGGCCCGGCCCCTCCCCCTCGCGGAACTTGCGTGGCAGAGTCACCTCCATGAAGAGCACCATGCAAGAGTCGCCGTTGCTGATCTCGCGAATCCTCCTGTCGGGCACGCGTCTGCACGCCGACCAGGAAGTCGTCACCTGGACCTCGGAAGGGGCGCGGCGGACGTCATACGCCGAGGTGGGCACGCAGGCCGCTCAGCTCGCGAACGCCCTGCGGGGCCTGGGTATTGATGGGGACCAGCGGGTCGCCACGTTCATGTGGAACAACGCCGAGCACCTCGTGGCCTACCTCGGCGTGCCGTCGATGGGCGCAGTCCTGCACGCCCTCAACATCCGGCTCTTCCCCGAACAGATCACCTATGTCGCCAACCATGCCGCGGACCAGGTCGTCATCCTGGACAACAGCCTGGCTGCGCCCTTCAGCAAGCTGCTGCCACACCTGGTGACGTTGCGTCACGTCATCGTCAACGGCCCGATCCCGGACGACGTTCGCAGCGCGCTCGAGGCGGTCCCGCACATCGAGGCCGTTCACGACTGGGCCACCCTGCTCGCCGCGCAGCCGACGACCTTCGACTGGCCGGTGATGGACGAGCTCGACGCATCCTCGATGTGTTACACCTCCGGCACGACCGGCAACCCCAAGGGCGTCGTCTACTCCCATCGGTCCAACTACCTGCACACCTTCGAGGTGTCGATGAGCCTGGGCTTCAGGCAAGGCGACCGGCTGCTGGCGGTGGTCCCGATGTTCCATGCCAACGCCTGGGGTCTGCCCTATGCCGCGCTGATGCTGGGCGCTTCGCTCGTCATGCCCGACCGGTTCCTGCAGGCCGAGCCGCTGGCAAAGATGATTGAGGCTGAGAAGGTCACCGGCGGTGGCGCTGTCCCCACCATCTGGACCGATCTGCTGCGCTACCTCGACGAGCACCCGACCGACACGTCCAGCATGCGCTCGGTCATCGTCGGGGGTGCGGCCTGCCCGCTGTCGCTGATGAAGGCCTATGAGGAGCGCCACGGCATCAACGTGATCCACGCGTGGGGCATGACCGAGATCTCGCCGCTGGGGTCGACCGCCGTGGCACCAGCCGGCACGACCGGCGACGAGCACTGGTCCTACCGCCAGACCCAAGGTCGCATCGCCTCCTCCCTGCAAGCGCGACTGGTCGGCCCTGACGGCGTCGAGCTGCCCTGGGACGGCGACAGCGTGGGGGAGCTGCAGATCCGTGGTCCCTGGGTCACGGCCGGCTACTACGACAACGGGACCAACAGCGAGGCCGAGCGGGCCGACGCCGAAGCGAAGTTCGACGACGGCTGGCTGCGCACCGGCGACGTGGGTTCCCTGACCGTCGACGGCTTCCTGAGGCTCACCGACCGTGCCAAAGACGTGATCAAGTCAGGCGGCGAGTGGATCTCCTCCGTCGAGCTCGAGAACGCGTTGATGGCTCATCCCGACGTTCTCGAGGCGTCCGTGGTCGGCGTCCCCGACGAGAGGTGGGGCGAGCGGCCACTGGCCACAGTGGTGCGTGCCCCCGACTCGGCCATCGACGCGGCAGGGCTCAAGGAGTTCCTCAGCGGCAAGGTCGCCGGATGGCAGGTGCCCGAGCGTTGGGCGTTCATCGACGAGGTCCCCAAGACCAGCGTGGGCAAGTTCGACAAGAAGGTGCTGCGCAAGCGGTATGCCGAGGGCGAGCTGAGCGTCGAGACCCTCACCTGACGCCCTCGAGCGGTTCACCGACGCCGGGGTAAGCCGCCCGGACCTGTCCCAGCCTTCTCACAGGACCCACCGGCATACTCCTGTCGAACGCTCACCCGCCGTTTTGGGTGAGCGACGGATCTAAGCGACAATGCCTCTAGGAGACAAAGTCTCTGGCCCGCCGATGGAGTTGCCCCCCGCCGGGCCAGCGACACTTCATCTCCGCGAGATTCCCCCTCGAGCCTTGATGCGAGATCCAGGCGCGAGATCACATGATGAGAGGTGCGTAGGTGACCGAGCCTGGACCAGGCCACGGGCAGCCACGCCCCGACTCGGCTTCCGAGCCCGAGCACCTGCCCTCGCGGCACGAGGTGCAGCGCGCTCAACGACACGCTCATCGCCATCCACTGCTGCGGCGCGGCGCAATCGCGGTGGCTTCCGGTCTGGTGCTCCTGCTGGTGCTGGGAGTCCTCGCCTACGTCAAGCTCAACGGCAACATCACACAGCTAAATGTCTCGACGCTGCTGGGCCAGCGCCCACAGAACAATGCCGTTGTTGACAAGGTCACCAACCTCAAGCCGGTCAACATTCTGGTGATCGGTTCGGACTCCCGCGCCGGCACGACTGGGCTCGGCACGACACCGGGAGCACGCGCGGACACGACGCTGATCGTGCACCTGGCCGGCGATCGAAAGTCTGCGGTCGTGGTGAGCGTTCCCCGTGACTCGATGACTCGCGCGCCTCGTGACTGCAAGGACCCCAAGAGCAAGGTCGCCGACGGTCCGATCCGGCAGTGGAACGCCAACTACTCACTGGGTGGCCCTGCGTGCGTCATCCGCGCCGTCGAGGGCAATACCGGTATCTTCATCGACCACTTCATGGTGGTGGACTTCGTGGGCTTCGAGTCGATGGTGGACGCACTCGGCTCGGTCGAGGTCTGTGTGCCCAAGGCCGTGAACGACCCCAAGAGCCACCTGACCCTGCCGGCCGGCCGCAGCAGGGTGAGCGGCAAGGAGGCGCTGGCGTTCGTGCGGGTGCGCTACAACTTCGGCAACAACGGGTCCGACCTGCTCCGGATAGACCGGCAGCAGGCGTTCCTGTCCTCGATGGTCCAGGAGGCCACCAGCAGCAACCTGCTCCTGCGGCCGGACAAGCTCTTCCGCTTCCTTGACGCGGCCACCAGGTCACTGACCACCGACCCTGGTCTGGCCAGCCTCAACGAGCTGCGACAGGTGGCCCAGAGTGTGGTTGGCCTGAAGTCCTCTCAGGTCCGTTTCGTGACGGTGCCGGTCGAGGACTACCCCCCGGACAAGAACCGCGTGCAGTGGACCTCGGCCGCCGACGTCTTGTGGAAGTCGATCCGCGCGGACACTCCGTTGCCCGGCACCAAGGCGGCACCGGGTTCCACGCCCACACCCACGCCAACGTCGACGCCCACGGTGGCGCCGGTGCTGACCGTCACGCCGGACAAGATCACTGTGCGCCTCAGCAATGACTCGGGCGTCTCCGGCCTCGCCCAGCAGGCTCGCGACGACCTGCGCCTCCAGGGGTTCAAGGTCGACGGTTTGTCGAACGGCCGCGTCAAAGCGGGCGTCACCGTTGGCTATTCGGCCACCCACGAGGACCAGGCGCGCACGGTCGCAGCGGCCTTTCCGGGCGCCGTTCTTGTGCTGAACGACTCCGCGGGCAAGGTCATCCAGGTCAGCATCGGCACCGGCAGCCCGAACGTCGTCGAGGTGCCCAACCGTCTTGGGAGCACCCCGTTGCCCACCCACACCCTGACGGCCAACGTCGATCCCACGTCGTCGCCGAGCGTGACGATCCAGGCCCGCACGGCTGACAGCGACATCTGCGGCACGAAGTAGGTCCTGACAACTGAGCTCGGCCCCTCCTGCGTCGACGCTGGCCGCCACGGTCCGAGCCGCGCCCATCCCGTGGGTGGTTTTGTGAAACCGCGCCCCACGCCGGTAGCCTGTGCAGGCTCCCGAACTGGGTCGCCGCACGCGGTGATCGACGAGGTGGCACGGAGGCGTCGCCTAGCCCGGTTTATGGCGCCCGCCTGCTAAGCGGGTTTGGGTTAATCCCCATCGCGAGTTCAAATCTCGCCGCCTCCGCCAACAGCCGTTGGGCCCCCAACTTGTGATCGGGGGCCCAACACGAACGTCGCCTGCCGGGCCGGAGTCTTCGCGCACTTCGCCACCCCGGGTCCCGGCCGGATCCTGCGGCGTGCCTACGAGAGGCCGAGGCGGGCCTTGAGGCCGTCGAGCTCGGTCCAGAGCGTCGCCGGCAAGGTGTCGCCGAACTTGTCGAACCACTCCTTGATCTGGGGAACCTCGGCGGCCCATTCTTGGGTTGAGACGCTCAGTGCTTGCTCGACCTGCTCCGCCGTCATGTCAAGGCCATCGGTGTCGAGAGACTCGGGGGTCGGGACATAGCCGATGGGAGTCTCAACTCCGGTGGCGCGGCCCTCGATGCGATCGACGATCCACTTGAGCACGCGTGAGTTCTCGCCGAAGCCGGGCCACAGGAAGCCACCGTCGGCGTCCCGACGGAACCAGTTGACGTAGTAGATCTTCGGCAGCTTGGTGGCGTCGGCGCCCTTGGCGACCTGGATCCAGTGGTTGAAGTAGTCGCCGGCGTCATAGCCGACGAAGGGCAGCATCGCCATGGGGTCGCGGCGGACGACGCCAACCTGCCCGGTGGCTGCCGCCGTCGTCTCCGAGGACAGGGTCGCGCCCATGAACGTGCCGTGCACCCAGTCGCGGGACTCGGTGACCAGCGGGATGGTCGTGTTGCGTCGGCCACCGAAGAGGATCGCCGAGATCGGCACGCCTTGTGGATCGTTGTACTCCGGCGCCAGGATCGGGCACTGCTGGATCGGCGTGCAGTAGCGGGAGTTCGGATGACTGGACAGGACACCGTTCTTGGCGTCCTCGGGCGTCCAGTGGTTGCCCTTCCAGTCGATGGCGTGGGCCGGCATGTTCTCCAGGCCCTCCCACCAGACATCACCGCTGTCGGTCAGGGCGACGTTGGTGAAGACCGAGTTGCCCTTCTCGATGGTGCGCATCGCGTTGGGGTTGGTCTTTTCGTTGGTGCCGGGCGCGACACCGAAAAAGCCGAACTCGGGGTTGACGGCATACAGCCGGCCGTCCTTGCCGAACTTCATCCAGGCGATGTCGTCGCCGAGCGTCTGGACCTCCCAACCGGGGATGGTCGGTGCCAGCATGGCCATGTTGGTCTTGCCGCAGGCGCTGGGGAAGGCGGCGGCGATGTAGTGGGTCTCCTTCTGCGGGGAGGTGAGCTTGAGAATCAGCATGTGCTCGGCGAGCCAGCCCTCGTCGCGGGCGATCACGGACGCAATACGAAGGCTGTAGCACTTCTTGCCCAGGAGGGCGTTGCCGCCGTAGCCCGACCCGTAGGACCAGATCATCCGCTCCTCAGGGAATTGCACGATGTACTTGGTGTCGTTGCAAGGCCACACGACATCGTTCTCGCCGGGCTGGAGCGGGGCGCCGACCGAGTGGAGCGCGGGCACGAAGTCCGCGTCGAGCTCCTCGATCCTGCTCAAGACGCTGGCGCCACACAGCGCCATCACGCGCATCGAAGCCACCACGTATGCCGAGTCCGTGATCTCCACCCCGAACTTGGGATCCTCGGCGTTGAGGCGACCCATGACAAAGGGAATGACGTACATGGTGCGGCCAGTCATCGACCCCCTGTAGAGGTCCTTCATCAGCGCCTTCATCTCGTCCGGCGCCATCCAGTTGTTGGTCGGTCCGGCGTCCTTCTTATCCACCGAGCAGATGAAGGTGCGGTCCTCCACCCGTGCGACGTCCGAGGGGTTGGACGCGCAGTGGAACGAGTTGGGCTTGATGTCCTCGTTGAGGCGAGTGAAGGTGCCCGTTGAGACGAGCCCGTCGGTCAGCGTCTTCCACTCCTGGTCGGAGCCGGTGACCCAGGAGATGCGGTCGGGTGTGGTCAGTGCTGCGACCTCGGCCACCCAGGCGGCAAGTCGGCCGTGGCTGGTGGAGCCGTCGCTGTGCGTCTGCGGGTCTGCGGTGGTCGTCATGAGATTCGGCCATCCCTTTCGCGCGGCGCCTTTCGGCTCGTGCCGCCGGTTGTGTCCATTGCGTTCGCGGCCATCCGGGGTCTCCGCATGTGAACGCTCTTGGCCCTCACGGTACGGCCTTTGGGGAGTTGACGGTACGGCCCTGGGAGAGCCGGAGGGATGGGCGAGCCTCGACAGGATGGTGAAATCCCGGAATACGGTCTTGACCGCGGTGGTTAACTGACATGTAATGGTGTAATGACTCACTGACTGTAATGTTGTAAGGAGAACGATCATGACACACGAACACGGCACCTCTTCGGGGCCACGAGGACATCGACGGGGCGGCGGTCCCCGCCGAGGTGGGCCTTTCGGACGCCCGGGTGGTTGGCAACAGGGCGACCTGCCCGATGCGAGCGACGCGGCGCCCTGGTTTGCCGGGCGCATCCCCGACAGCTGGTTCACCGGGGACCTGCGCGTCACGGTGGACCGTGACGAGATCACGGTGATCGGCGAGCTGCCCTCGCCCGAGAGCGGCGAGGCCGCCGCGGCCGAGGGGCGAATCACCCGTTGGCGAGAGGAGACCCGCGAGCAGCGGATGAAGATCGCGGACGAGGCTTCGGCCAAGTACGGACGCAGCGTGGCCTGGGGGGCGAGGATCGGCGAGACCGGCCGGCTCTTCACCCACCTGGCCGTTCCGGCGATGACTCGACTGCGCCAGAGCGAGCGCCAGGTCCTCGACACCCTCGTGGATGCCGGTGTGGCCCGCTCCCGTTCCGAGGCGCTCGCATGGTGCGTGCGCCTGGTCGGGCAGCACACCGACGACTGGCTCAGCGGACTGCGCGAAGCCATGTCCGAGGTCGAGCGCCTACGTGCCGAGGGCCCGTCTTTATAGACCCCTGGACGGCGGGCGCGGATTTCCATCTGAGGCCGGACAACGGGTAGTCTTTCGCGACGTTGCTCCCGGCACTCCCGGACGTGACACCGGCGCCCGTAGCTCAACGGATAGAGCATCTGACTACGGATCAGAAGGTTGGGGGTTCGAATCCCTTCGGGCGCGCTCCGTGTTGAGACGGAAACTCGCAGTTCAGAGCCCTGGTCCGCTTCGTGCGGGCCGGGGCTCTTGCGTTGTCGGGGGCGTGTTTGCTAACACCCGACCCTCAGGCACTGTCAACGCGAACGCCAAGGGCTTGTGCGAAGACGTCTGCCACCTTGGCCGCGTCATCGTGAAGGACGTGCGCGTAAACCCGCAGCGTGATGGAAGCGTCGGCGTGGCCGAGCCGATCGGCAACAAGGTGGACCGGCACGCCGGCGAGCAGCAGGATCGTCGCGTGGACGTGGCGCAGGTCGTGCAGGCGAGCATGCGGCAAGACGATCGGCGGAGGCGAGCCGGAGACGGGTTTGTTGTGCGCCGCGATCAGCTTCGGCATGAGCTGCGAGACCGTGTCTGGATATAGCGGAAGTCCGAGGGACCTCGTGAAGGCGTAATCGCCTGAAGCCCAGTCCCGACCGGCGAGCAACCGATCACGACCCTGGTTGGCGCGGTGGGCCGCGAGGATCTTGATCGTCCCTCGGTCGAGGGTCACAACCCGTTCTCGCCCGCCTTTGGTCGTCCCTTCGACTCGTTTGCCCGCGATCACCGCCGTGGTGCCCCAAATCCGGATCGTCGCGTCCGCCAGGTCGACATCGGCCCAGCGCAGGTTGAGCAGCTCGCCGCGACGAGCACCGGAGTACGCAGCGAGATGGAAGAACGGGTACAGCCGATGACTCTCGGCCGACTCGAGGAACGCGAGAAGCTGCTCCCGTGTCCAGACCTCGCGAGGAGCCGCAGCCACCCGGCGAGGGCGCTTGGCACGCTCGGCCGGGTTCGAGGTCAGGATCTGATCGACGCGCACCGCGTCATTGAATGCCTTGCGCAACACCGCGTGGACGTAGTCGACGGTCCGAGGAGAAAGCCCTCTGCCTTGGACACCGCCCGTGTCGCGCAGGTCCCGATACAACTTCGTGTTGCAGCGGGCTGCACGCCTTGAAGGCGCAGGTGTCCCATCTTCGGCACGACGTACCGGGCAACCAGGTCGCGGTAGCTGGCCATCGTCTGCGGCTTGACCTCGACCTCATGGTCGTCGAGCCATTGACCCAGATACTCCGCGACGGTGATCCGGCTGCGGTCGACGTACTCCCGACGTCGAGCTTTCACGCGTGCTCGTCGCGGGCCGGCTTGGCTTCCTTCTCGGTCGTGAAGCCACCCACCCGGCGTGGGCGGCTTCGGCCGGTCTCGGGGTCCACAACACGGATCACGAAGGACCACGTGGACCCGCGTTGGGTCACCCAAGCCTTGAGGTGACCCATCACGCAGCCTCGGACGGAAGTTCGTCGACGAAACGGCGCAGGTCGTCGGCCTTGATCCGTCCACACCCGTCGACCTTGACCGATGGCAGAGCACCGGACTTCATCAGTTCGTACGTCTTGGCTCGACTCAGGCCGAGGAAGCCCGCGACCTCAGTCACCCTGAACAGAATTCGCTCCATCTTTGTCTCCCTGCTCAGGCCGCGTGGGTCGCGGCGTTGTTGGTGACTGCCGAACGGTTGTCCACAGGTGGAAGACATGTAGTCCCTCTCGATGGCCGCTGCCAGCATGCCGTCGGGGCGGGCGGTCACCCCCGTCCGGGGACCTGTTGTCCCAGGAGATCATTCGCGTCCTTGACATACGACGCGTGGTGGTTAGCGTGGTGCAGTTCCAGGACTCCCCGGTGACGGCCAGTTCCAAGGCGGAGTAGTCATAGGGCATGTCTGGCAACGAGTAGAGGGCCACAGCCGCTCCCTCTGAAGACGGGTTCGCCCCGGCACCCGCCGGGATACGACCGCAAGCGAAGTGCTACAACGCGGTGCCGCGCCCTCCCAGCTCAGCTGCGACGGGCACCGCGCCAACCCTGGCTTTCAACAGATCCTTCAGTTCGGCTGCATGTCCCGTCGACGCCAATCTCAGACCATTGGTAGCACGGTCGGGTGCAATCGAGACGACTTCGGTGGCAAAGCTGCCGGCCCACTGCTTGCGGTCGTGCATCACTGCAGCCGCGAGGTTACGCAACTCCTCGAAACTGCGCTCGACGCGGACAAACCTGTGGGTGTAGTCGCCTTGCACCGCTCGGACAGCCTTGTCGATGTTTGCTTGGAGCGCGTCAGCCTTGGAATCGTTGACAACGTAAATGACCAGCTGCTGCGCCTGAGCATCCCAGTGCAGTCCGCCGAGCACTGCGGCCCAGTCAGTACCGGCGACCTTGGTTACCTCATCGGTCATGCGGGACACGCGATCGTTCTCCACCGCGTCGGCGTCAGGTGGCTGATTTGGATCCGTCGACGCCTGCGTACCCGCGCTGACTTGACCCGGGCTAGACGCGTTGGTTGCCTTCCCGCAGGCCGACAAGGTCACGGCGGCAACGACACAAAGAATAAGACTAGCCATCCTGAGACTTCGAATCATGAAGACCTCCTTCATAGGCTATGACGCAAGCGAGGCCCCAGGCAGTTCCTCAGTTCACCAACAAAGTTGAAGACATCACTGCCGAGATTGTGACAACCGGTGTGAAACTCACACCACACGGCTCCGTGTTCGGAAACGTGTATCCCGCAACCAACTGACCCCATGCCTTGACCGAGCCGTCGGTATGGGTGGACAACACAGGACCCCCTGAGTCGCCACCGCGAACGTAGGCATCACCGATCATGTCGACGCAACTCGCGTCCTGCCTCTCGATTTCGCCACCGGCGACCGCATAAATGATCGGGTGCTTTGTCTTGAGGATGCGCGTATCCGTCGGATGTGGAACACCACGCCGTTATCGTGCCTGGTAGATCTCACGGCGGTGGCCGACGCGGAGGACCAGGATTAGAAGACGGTCATCTTCGATTTCGTAGACGATGCGGTAGTCGCCCGTTCGGACTCTCCACTCGCCGGAGCCGCCAACGAGCCGGGTTGCGGCTGGTGGCCGGGGTTCGGTAGCGAGCAGCTCAAGTGCTGCCTGGATGCGTCGTCGTACTTGGGGGTCGAACTTGCGGAGCTGGCGCGCGGCGGGGGGCGCCAGGGCAATTTCGTAGGTCATGTGAGGCCGAGATCGGCCTTGACCTGCTCCCAGGGGATTGGGGCCTCGCCGGTTGCTTGCATCTCGGCACGTGCTGCTTCGGCGGCCCGGATGTCAGCCATGTCCTCTGCGAGTTCGAGGATCTGATCGTGGTCGTCGGCGTC
>JBBQUB010000019.1:0-21507 GCA_038212865.1 Actinomycetales bacterium | reverse complement strand
GTTCAACACGTATGGTTCCGAGCCCAGCCGGCTGTTCTTCATGGACGCCACCATGCGCGGACTGCCGATAGACGTCCTGCATGTCTTCGTCGGGCGCTCCGCCACCATGTGTGTCAAGGCGTGCTCGCTCGTAACGATGGTGCACGCCGCCGGACCGGACATGGATCAGGCCGAGACGGTGACGCTGTTCAACGACCTCGCCGTCCTTGCTCCAGCAGCGCTCATCGACGCCCCCATCGCCTGGCAGACCCTCGATGACCACCACGTGCGTGGCGCGTTCACCAACGGCGCCTACACCGTGACCGCCGGGCTGATCTTCAACGAA
Organism: Actinomycetales bacterium; assembly: GCA_038212865.1. Classification (GTDB taxonomy): domain Bacteria; phylum Actinomycetota; class Actinomycetes; order Actinomycetales; family Dermatophilaceae; genus UBA4719. Next base: position 21,182 of record JBBQUB010000019.1, on the reverse strand, counting down.
GCCCACGAACTCGTTGACTTCATCTCCGACGATCGGCTGGCTACCTCAGCCGACGGCAAGAGCTTCACACCGAAGCGCTGGTCCACCCCTCTGTCCGGTTACCGAACCCTCGGGGCTCGGCGCATCGCCACCAACGGCCAAGGCCGCTGGCACACCCCCGAGCCCGACCCTGAAGGCGACTTCAGCTACCTCGAGTTCAACGTCGACCAGATCACCTACAACACCCGATCAGCACGTGCCGACCGGCGGCGGGGCGCCAACAGCCTCAGCGCTGCACCCCACTGACCGACTCACTTCACTGACCATGACAACGGCCAGTCATAGCGTCGGTCAGTGGGTCAAACCTTGCCAAGCCCTCCGATCGGAAGGCAAACTTCGACGTCCTGGCAAGAGGGATCGGCTTGCGGTGAACGGAGGGCCTACGGCTGACGTCATGGTCTCGTACCTCGGCATACAGAGCCTGTCAGTTCGGCCGCGCCGCGGGCCGTGAAAGACTCCCAAGGTCCCGGGCTGGCGCCCTACCCAGCCGAAGTGCCGGTCAAAATCTGATCTTGGCGGGGTAGTCGATGAGATTGTGGGGTCGAGCCGCCATTGGTGTGACTGTTCAGGAGTTGATTCATTGCATCGGCGGGCATAGGGCGATGAAGGTAGAAGCCTTGACCGCGCTGGCAGCGCATGTTGATCAGGGCGGCGAGCTGAGACTCCTTTTCGATACCCTCGGCTGTCACCGAAAGGCCGAGGGCCTCGGCCATGGACAAGATGGCGGCGACGAGGGCGGTTTCGGGGAGGTTGGCCCCGAGCCCACGAATGAATGACTGGTCGATCTTCACGACATCGAAGGGGAAACGGCTCAGGTAGCTCAGCGATGAGTAGCCGGTGCCGAAGTCATCCAGGGACAGCTGCACACCCAGGTTCTTGAGGCCCGCGAGCATCTCGGCGCATTGGTCGATGTCTTCCATGAAGACGCTTTCAGTCAGCTCCAGGGTGAGGCTCTCGGGGCGGATCCGGGTGCTTTCCAAAACGTCCCGGATCTGTTCGAGGATGTTCGGGGCCATGACCTGACGCACGGACAGGTTGACGGCCACCGACATCAACGGGTCTGTGCGCTGCCATTGGCTGAGCTGTTCACAGGCCTGTTCGAGCACCCATGCCCCGATCGGGACGATGAGACCGGTCTCCTCGGCGATCGGAATGAACACCGCGGGGCTGATGGTCCCTTGGTCGGGATGGTTCCATCGCAGCAGTGCCTCGGCGCTGACCATGGCGCCAGTGGCTAGGTCGATGACCGGCTGGTAGCAGACGCTGAGCTCGTTGCGGTCCAGTGCGTCTCGCAGTGCGCTTGTGGTGTTCATGCGCTGCTCGGCCTTGGCTCGCAAGGCTTCGTCGAAGAGCTTTGCGCGGTCGCACCCGAGGCTCTTCGCCAGACGGGTCGCGTCTTCGGCGTCGCGGAGCAGGCTTTCCGAGGTGGAGCTTCCATCGGCGAAAGCGATCCCGACGCTGGCCGTGACGTTGATCTCCCAGTTTCCGAGGCTGTATTGCCGACGCAATGCGGTAAGTACGCGCTGCCCGACCTGTTCGGTTTCCTGGGCGGACGCGCCGTCGCAGACGACCGCAAAGATGTCCCCGCCGACCCGGCCGACAAAGTCACTGACTCCGATGGTCGCACGTAGCCGGTCACCAACCTCGACGAGCAGGGAGTCGCCGACCTCATGGCCGAATGAGTCGTTGACCACCTTCAACCGGTCGATGTCCACCAGAATGATGCCTACCCGCGAGCGGTTGCCCCCGGCACTGCCAAGGGCCTGGGTCAAGCGACCAATGAGCAGGGTCCTGTTGGCAAGGCCGGTGAGCTTGTCGTGCAGCAACTCATGCTCGCGGTTCTCGAGCAACTGACGGCGCTCGGTGATGTCCAGAAGCTGGGTCAGGTAGTACTGGGGATCTCCTGATTCATCGCGCACCAGGGTGATGTTCAGCGAGGTCCATACGATGCTGCCATCGGGGCGGACGAAGCGCCGCTCGTCGGAGTAGGCGTCGTGACCGCCGGCGACCCTCGCCCCCCACTCCAGGGGGAGATTCGCATCATCGGGGTGATGGTATGCATCCCAGCTGCGGTCTACGAGCATTTCCCGCGGTTGTCCGAGAATGGCGCAGGCGGCCGCGTTAACGCGGGTGACTATCCCGTCCAGATCCAGGATCGCAGCCCCGATCCCGGCCTGCTCGAAGCTGCTTTCGAACCGGGTCTCCGCTGCTAGCCGCTCCCTGGTGGCCAGGACCAGCTCCGTCTCGTCCCGAATCGTGCCGGCCAAACGGAGCACGGAGCCGTCCTCAGCCACTTCGGCCACCGCCAAGCCGTGGACCCAGCGCTGCTCGGCGTCCGGCCTGATGACTTGGTAGTGCAAGTCGAATCCGACTCCCTGCTCGGTGGCCCGTTGCCACGCCCTAGTCAATGCAGGCAGGTCGTTGGGATGAACCAGGGGCATGAACAACTCGGGGGTGGGTTTCAGGGTGGGGTCCACGCCCAGGATCCGGTATTGCTCCGTCGACCAGGTCTGCCCACCGGTCAGGAGGTCAAGCTCGAAGCTGCCGACCTCGGCGATTCGCTGGGCTTCGGCCAGGCGCCGCTGGCTGGCCCACAAGTCCCGCTGGCTGGCCAGGCGTTCAGTGATGTCCTGCACGATCAAGGACATGCCCACCACAGCACCGTTGCCGTCAGTTGATGGTGAGGCTGTTATTAGGACCTCGACCAAGCTGCCGTCCTTGCGTCGGCGGGTGGTTTCGCGACGTTCGGTCGCCCCGCCTGCATTCAACCGGGCCAGCTGCTGTTGTTGCTCGGGAAGCAGGTCGACCGGTACAAGCACCGACAGCTGGTGACCGAGGATCTCCTGGGCGGTATATCCGTACAGCCGCTGTGCTGCGGCATTCCAGGTGGTCCCAATACCCTCAGGAGTCGCACTGAAGATCGCATCGTCAGAGTCCTCGACGATCCTGGCGAGCTGGCGGCGAGCATCTTGGGCATCGGCTCGTTCGGTCACGTCGACCACGATGATGGCGATCCCGACTATCTCCCCGGCCACGAACACCGGGTAGAGGCTCAACAGCCAGTTGTGCATCCGACTCGTGTCAGCCGAGGTGCGGCCGTCAACCTCAAGGTCGCGGACCGCTTCTCCGCTTTCCAGGACGGATCGGTAGACGGGTTCCAGATCCGGCCACAGCTCAGGCACGATCTCGGCGACACACCGACCAAGATGCTGCTCGACCGTCAACCCGTTGAACACTGCCAGGGTTTGGTTCACCCGCAGCATCCGAAACTCACGATTCACGAACCCGAAACCGACAGGTGCATTGGACTGCAGCGTCTCTAGCAACGCCAACGCCTCAGCGCCACTGCGATGTGCCTGGCCCAGCTCGACTTTCAGATTCTCGACTGCGTAAGAGAGATTCTCACTCATCTCTGCCCCAACCGAGCGATCCAGCCTTGTGATCACCCCGGTGGCGCGGTGAGCCCGCTGCGACGAACAGGCCACCATAAATTGTCACAGTCAGCAAAATAGCCGCACAGTGGTCATATTGTCGCGAAATAGCAAACTTCGGCGACCGGGCGAGCTGCCGGGTAGGGCCCGCACTTCCGGCTTCAGAGGTGTCTTGGGTGCCCCCAAACCACCCATCACGACAGCACGGGGCGCGGATGCGTGCCTTGGGTGATGGGGTTCGGGTGGCGGCGTTCGAGTGGGCGCGTTCGAGTGGGCGCGTCAGGGTCGGGAGCCGGGCGGGTCCACTAGGAGAGCGGTCCCGGCGGATCGACGAAGCAGGGTCAGGGTGAAGGGCTGCGAGCGTGACTCGTGGCGGGTGGTCTGCTCGGCCACCCTGCGGCTCTGAGGCGATTCGTTCCGTTGGCCAACGCTGACTGGCGCCTCGACAGCATGAGCCCGGCGTCGAGGGACAGGCCCCCGCAAAGCCGTAAGAGGATCCGCCCGCATACGGATCCATCAGGAGCCTCGCCCTGGCTGGAAAATACGGTTCCCAGCCGCTAAAGCCAACCCAGGTCGCGTCGATAGGAAGGGGGAAACCGACCTGAAGGGGCCGACGAGGCCAACAAGGATGCGCCATGTCAAAGAGAGCCTTCATAACCCGCCACAGCCTTGTCGTGATGGCCGTGGCTGCAGCTGTTGGGTTGATGGGGACTGTCCCAGTCAATGCCGCCGTACCGTCCGACGTCGAGATCACGACGACGGTTCCGGCTGCGCCGGTCATCTTGCCCGCCACGGCAGGGAACGGGGAAGCGACCGCCAACTGGGCGGCGCCGGTCTTTGACGGTGGTTCACCGGTCAGCAGCTACCACGTCCAAATGGTCGACGCGGCGACCGGCACGAAGGCCATCGCTGTGAAGGATGTTGCCGCGACCGCAACCAGCCTGAGCTTTACCGGGTTGCCTGGTGGGGTTCCGATCCGGTTCCTGGTGCAGGCGACAAATGCCGTGGGGACGGGCCCGGTCTCGGCACTTTCTATCGCGGTGGTGCCGGTCACCAAGCCGAACGTTCCCAAGATCGGCACCGCAACTGCGGGTGCTGGTTCAGCGATGGGCCGCTGGAGTGCACCGTCTGACGGCGGTGTTGCAATCGGCCGGTATCACGTGCGGTTGGTGGACGCGGCCACCGGCCAGAGGGCCTTCGCCGTGCGGGAAGTCGCCGGGAACCTGACCAGCCTGAGCTTCACCGGTCTGGCCAAGGGAACCGCGGTCCGGTTCCAGGTCCAGGCCATCAACGCCCTAGGCGCCAGCGCTCTCTCCCCGTTATCGAACGCCGTGATCGTGCGGGCTCCCGTCGTCCCCGGATACCACACCGGCACCCAGACGATTGGACGCTCGGTCGAAGGTCGGGCCATCACGTTGACGATCGTGGGCTCACCTACGGCGAAGAAGCGGGTCATGGTCATCGGTGAGATTCACGGCAACGAACGTGGTGGAGTCCCTATTGCCAACGCCATTGCCAAATCTGCGGCTCGCGCTGGCGTGACCTATTTCGTGGTCTCCTATCCCAACCCGGACGGCTCCGCACGTAATACTCGGGGCAATGCCAGGGGCGTGGACCTCAATCGCAACTTCCCTGGGTGGAAGCGGAACGGCGGTCCTGGGAAGGTGTACTACCCCGGCACCGGCGCGCTGTCAGAGAAGGAGTCCGCGGTGATGTACGCCGCTATCCAGAAGATCAAGCCCACGGCATTCGTCACCTACCACCAGCACATGAACGTGATCGACTTCGGGGGCGGTAACAAGAGGGTGCAGGCGACATATGCCAGGCAGACGGGGATGAAGTTCGCCACGTTGCCTCGGTACCCGGGGTCGCAGGCGACATGGCTTCATTCGGCATACCCCAACACCCTCGTGATGACTGTGGAGCTGCCAGGCAGTGTCCGAGGTGCGATCGTCAACAAGCACATCGCAGCCCTAAAATACCTGGCAACTCACCACTGACCTTCATGTCCATAACAAGGATCGTTTTCAGACAGGTCATTCGAAGCTTGGTGGCCAGTATGGCTCTGGGCGGTCTCACCCTTGGACCTGTCTTGGCAGCGACGGTTGGGCCATTGAGCCAAGGACAAGCAGTTGCCTCCATCAATAGCGAGCGTGTTTCCGAGCTCACGGCAACGGTGCCGGCTGCTCCGGTCATCGGGCCAGCCACGGCCTTCAGCGCCGAGGCGACGGCCAGCTGGACGGCGCCGGTCTTTGACGGTGGCTCGCCGATCACGGGTTACCACGTGGCAATGGTCGATGCGGACACCGGCATACAGGTCATCGCCGTGAAGGACGCGCCGGCGACCGCAACCAGCCTGAGCTTTGCCGGGTTGTCCGGTGGGGTCCCGGTCCGGTTCCAGGTCCAGGCGGAGAACGTCGTTGGGGTAGGCCCGGTCTCGGCCACCTCCAACGCGGTGATGCCGGTCACCAAGCCCGGTGTCCCGAAGATCGGCACCGCCATCGCGGGCGTCCTCTCAGCGGTGGGCCGCTGGACGGCACCCGCCAACGGTGGCGTTGCGATCGATCGCTACCACGTACGGATAGTGGACGCGGCCACCAGCAAGAGGATCATCGTCTTGCGGGACGTCGCCGGCAACGTGGGCAGCGTGAACATCACCGGCCTGGCCCGGGGCACAGCAGTCAGGTTCCAGGTAGTGGCCGTCAACGCCATGGGCGCCAGTGCCAGCTCTTCGTTCTCCAACGCCGTGACCGTGCGAGCGCCCGCCCCACAGTCCCGCAGCGGCGTCAATACCAACCCTCCCGGTGTCGGTGCTGCGTGGAGCAAGTCGCTCCGTGGACACAACCAGGTGATCGTCGCCGACGGCACCAACAACGCCACCAACGGCAAGATCTTGATGACGAACTGGACCTGGACCACCACCGGCTGGGTCAAGGGTGGTGCGTGGTGGGCCTGGGGTGGATCGGGGGGGTGGGGAAAGACCGGGCAGGGTGACAGGAGGTCGCCGACCGGCGTGTTCTCCCTCAAGGATGCCGGCGGGTACTACGGCAATCCCGGCACCAGGTTGCGGTATTTCTCCAACAGGGGCGGATTCAGCACGATCATGAATGGTCGTCGCGTGTTCTCGTACGTGCTTTCGGTCGGTTACAACCACATCGACGGCATGTCGCCGCTGAGCAAGCGGACTCCTGCCCCGATCTCCAAGGGCAATAACATCTGGATCCACGAGGGACATGGCTCGTACTCGGCAGGTTGCCTTGGCGCCTCTCGCACCGCCGTAGTGGCGATGCTCCGTTGGGTGAACCCGGCAGCGCAGCCCGTCATCCTCATGGGCCCGCATTCCGAGATCGTCCGCGCCCCCTGATCCACATCTCAGGTTGGCCTGTCACACGGCACCGGCACCATCGAGGTTGGGGAGCCGTCATCGGCGCATCAAAAGCGCACTATCCGCGCAGAAGCCGAAGTTCTGTCAGGAGGAGGCAACCGGGTTCGATCATGGCGAGGAACCGAGCCGCCGCAGGCGGCGTTTGGCCGTTATCTGCCTGCAGTTCTCATCCGCGCCCACCCGCCGATGTCGGCGCCACCTCGCCAAGGTTGCGACGCATCGCGATCCGCACGCCGACCGCTTGTCCGAGGTCCCACTGCCCTGGGACGCCGCGTACGCATACTGGCGGGCTGCCGAAGCCCTGCTCGGCCGAGGGGGCGCTGCGGAGCGTCGTCAGGCGGCCGAGATGCTGCGGCGGGGTCACGCGCTGGCCCTGCGCCTCGGCGCCCAAGCCGCCCGGGAGCACATCGAGTCGCTGGCGCGGTGGGCTCGCGTCCCGCTGACCGAGGTTGGCACCGACCGCGCCGGGTCGGTTGGCGCCGGGTCGGCTGGCGTCGAGGCGGCTGGCGCCGAGGCGGTCGCCCTAACGCGTCGGGAGCGGGACGTGCTGGGGTACGTCGTGGCGGGGCGGACCTACGCCGAGATCGCCGCTGCCCTATTCCTCAGCGACAAGACGGTCAGCACGCACATCTCAAACATCCTCCGCAAAACGGGCACGGCGAACCGCGTCGCCCTCGCGACGTGGGCCGGTCGCCAACGCGGCGTGTCGTGAGTTCCACAGATTCGTCACCTCGTTGTATCTCTGACCCCACGACGATCGCGCGAGCAGGGTGACCCCATTTCGACGCAGCCGTTCGCCAGGTCAAGGTTGCCGAGCATGCCGAGCAACCTCAGTGTTGCTCTCCTGTAGAGGCGGCCAGCGGTGATCAGGGTTGCCCGACGTGCTGCCTCAAGATGGCGATCACGCGATCAGGCTCGTCCGGGCTGAAAGCCGGGTGGACGAAACCACCGAGGTCAAGCACGACCAGCTTGTCCTTCCGCGGCCAGCTGATGTCGAGGGGGAGCCAGTAGCGCGGATCGGAGGTACCCCAGCCGCGACCTTTGCCCGTCAGCCACCCGTTGGGTCGCACCATCGCCGAGTGGATCTGTCCGTAGGGGATGTGCTTGCTCTGGCCGGTCGGGAAGTAGTAGTGACGCAACGTGACGCCGTTGCGGTCGAGCACGGCCCGACCATCGTCGTACTCGATCTCACTGCTCATATCGCCAATGGTAGAGGGCCGGCAAAGCTGGTGTCTGGCCCGTTCGGATCCCCAACCAGCGACGGATTCCGCCAGTTGGTTGGGGCGTTCGGCAAGATGTGGGCATGTCCCCTGTTCTACGACCTGCAGGTTCTGGTGATGCGTCGTTCCTGCGGCAGATGCTCGTTGCCGCTGCTTTCTGGCGCCCGGACGCTGTGGTCGGCAACGTCGAAGAGATGATGGCCCGCCCAGAACTCGCGCACTATGTGACTGGGTGGCCCAAACCCGGAGATCTGGGTGTGATCGCAGAGGAAGAGCGACCAATCGGTGCAGCCTGGCTACGGTTGTTCTCCGAGGGCGATCCGGGATATGGGTTCGTTGAGGCTGGAATCCCGGAGCTGTCGATGGGAGTAGTGCCTCAGTGGCGAGGTCACGGTTTGGGAGCCGAGCTACTGGGCGCGCTGATCGATGATGCTGCCCAGAAAGGGTTGGCTGGTATCAGCCTGAGCGTGGAGAGGGACAACTACGCGGCCCGCCTCTATGAACGGTTCGGTTTTCGGCGAGTCGGCGAGGCCGGTGAATCCTCCATCATGCTCCTGCGTTTCTCAGCATCTTCACCAGCCGGCCAGGCTGACCGTCGCTCGAACGCGCAGAGGCAGCCAAGTCGGGCACGGTAGGCCAAATGGCGGACAACGGCTGCGCGGTTGGCGATAGACGTCCCGCAGGTGGAACGGCTCGTGTCGAAAGTCGTGACCCTTGACGGACCGTCGGTCGTCACCGTGCAGGGGAAACTCCCCCGGCGACGTCACGACGTTCGAAGGGAGTGTCGGCGACAGGCGTTTGCCGTCCCAGATGACGATCCACCGCAAGGGGAGGGGACTTCTAGTTGGCCACCAGCGGGGACTTGTTGGCTATCGACAACTCAGCTGACCGTGATTCCTCCGTACATGCCGGAGACGTAGTGGCCCATGTAGTTGCAGACCAGCTCGTACTGCCCGGGAGCCAACCGCACGGTCACGCTGCCGGTGGCACCAGGCAGGATCCCCTCGCCCTTACCCTCACCACCGGAGGTGGAGGCTTCGCCCAGACTGCCCGCCTCATCGATCTTTGCCTCGCCGTCAAATGGTCGGGCGCCGATGGGCTGTGCGGCTGCCAGCGCAAGGATGACCATCTCGTGATTCACAACGCCGGCGTTGGTCACCTGAAATGTCACGCTCCCATGGGGAACGACGGCGTGGTCGACGCGCAGTCCCATAGCACCGGGGTGCATCGGGCCGCTGCCTTCCCCCATCGGCCCGCCTGAGTCTGTGAGAGACACCGTCACGACCGTCCCCGACGATTGGCCTCCGCTGAGGCTGATGGCGATCGTCGCCGCGGTGACGATCGCGATAGCCGTCGCCGCCAGCACTGCGACCTTGGGGGAACGACGTCTCATGGGTGTCTCCTTCCTGTTGTGCCCAGCGCCCACTGGGGGAGCCGTTTGGGCGACCCTGAACGCTAGCAGCCGCTCGCCGCGGCAGGTTCGCCGTGAAGCCTGACCGAACCCGTCATCGAGACGGCCATGCCGGACCTGGCGTTACACCTGTCAGCGGCGGTACGTGCGCGATTCCCGTCAGGGCACAGTGGGGTATGGCGGGACTGCCGGATCTCGCGACTGGACCCCAGCCCCTTCGCGGGCGAGACGGGGCGGCGGCCGCAGTGCGCGGACAGGCCAGTCGACGTTCGGGAGCCGGCCGCGGGTGGCGATCCACCACACATCACTGCCAGCAAGATCCGGGAGGGTTGCGCGTCTTGTCACTACCAGCGCGACAAGTGCTCCGGGAAGCAGAAGGAGCGTGACCGCGCCAGTGACCACACTGAGACCGAGCACGATCCAGCCGATGACCTCGAGCCCGGTGAGCGCCACGACGATCGCGGCCACGGCAAGGACCTTCACCTTGGCCGGCGCGGAAAGCGGACGAAGGACCCGAAAGGGCTGGTTTGGACGGTCAGGGAGAAACCGGCGTAGACGACGCCGGGCCATCAGCGCGGCAAGCCCTCCGACCCCGAGCGCGGTCACGAGAATAGCCACGGCGACAGCCCGGTGCCCACCCACCGGAGCGACGACGATCTCCCACGACGCATCCATCCCGGGGACCGGAATGAAGAGGATCACCTTGGGCGCGAACAAGGCAGAGACAACCGACCCAGTCCCGCTGATCCAGAGGAGCAGCACTGCCCAGGTCAGCGTCGAGCGCTCCGTCACCCGGTGATGCGGCACGTCGCCGGCAACTCGACTGTGCCCGACCACCGGTTCTCCGGGCCGGGGCGCGACGTGCTTGAGCCTGGCGCGGCTGCGTCTCCGCTCCGGCCACAAGAACAAGGACGAGACCAGTGCGAACACCCAGCACGCGTAGACAAAAGCCGGCACCCCGTCGGGGCTCGCCGGGTACTCGGTAACAGCCACGAACGGCAAGAACGCCGGCCAGATGATGCGCAGCGGGTAAAGGAATCCGTCAATGTCATCGAGCGCCCAGGATCGGTACGCCACGTGGATGCGGCGGTCGAGGATCCGGTAGGCCAGCCAGGTGTGCAGGGGCGGGTGCTCGCGAATTCGCGTCGCCCATCCGCCTCGCACCAGGTCAAACACGGCGTGCGCGCCCAGGCGCCGGGCGTCCGGCCCGGCAAGGTCAACCACCAGGGCACGTAGCTCCTCACCTCGTAACTCGCGCCACCGACGGGGGTAGGCGAGCATCCAGAACTCGATGCTCTCTTCGAGGTGTGCGCCCGCCGTGCCATCCCCGCTCCCCGCGGACGACCCGCCCCCCGGCATGGGTGGTATCGGCGGCATGGGCGGAAACGGCGGAATCGGCATCACGCCATCCCGCGGGTGAGCTGGGTGCCGAGCACGGACTTGGCCCGGCGGGTCAGGGCACGCAGACGCGCGGTCTCCCCGACCAGGGCGGCCGAGCCATCGTCGGTGAGTCGGTAGTAGCGACGCAGCCGTCCGTCGACGACTTCCTCGCCGCTGGCCTGGACCAGTCCCGCGTTGCTCATACGATCTAGCACACCGTAAAGCGTTCCCGCGCCGAGCTTGGTCGCGCCGTCGGAGAGCTCAAGGACCGCGCCCACGATGCCGTACCCGTGCCGTGGCTGTTCGGCCAGCGACAACAACACGAGGTACCCCTGCTCGGTCATCCGCATTGTCATAGGCGATATATATCGTAAGGCGATACATTACGCAAGCCGACATCCAGCGCCACCCCGAAAGCGCTGGCATGCGCACCATCCGACCTCGATCGTTGTGTGACAAGCCGACAACGGTGATCGGGGACGAAGGGCTGCCCTCTCGAAGTCGCAAGCGGATCGGCAACTGGGAAGGGAGTCGGCCAGGCCCTCGCCAACCTCCGGCGCTCGGCTGGGTCCGTGGCATCGGCGATCCTGTCCCGGCGCAGTTGTCAGCGGCGAGCGCGACCTCGGTGTGTGCGAAAATTCGCATCGTGGAGACACCCACATACACGGTGAAAGCTCTTGACGAGTCGACGTGGCCAGCCTTCGCGGCGCTCGTGGAGTTCAACAACGGCATCTTCGGCGGCTGCTGGTGCATGGGCTTTCATACCGAGGGAGTCGGCAAGGGCACCACCCCGGCAGTCAATCGCGAACGCAAGCTGAGCCGCGTGCGTGCGGCGACCGCGCATGCGGCACTGGTGTTCGACGGGGATGACTGCCTCGGCTGGTGCCAGTTCGGTATGCCGGACGAGCTCCCGAGAATCAAGAGGCGCGCAACCTACGAACGGGGGCGGACCACGTCCCCGGACTGGCGGATCGCGTGTTGCTACGTCGGCAAGGGACACCGTCGCCAGGGCGTGGCCACTGCCGCGCTGGCGGGCGCGCTCCACCTCATCGCCGGCCAAGGCGGAGGCAGGGTCGAGGGCTATCCGGAGGATGCCGCTTCGGTGCCTGCTGGCTTCCTCTACAACGGGGCACTCTCAACCTACGAGAATCTGGGGTTCACTCGGGATCGCAAGATCGGCATGCATCGTTGGGTCGTCACGAAAGTCATCGAGCCCTCGTCGTAGTCGATGGACGATCCGCTTGCCATGACTGTAGGGCTGGCTCTCATCACCGGTTGCCGTTCGGCCACCGCGCCCCCTGGCGGCAGATCGGTGCCGGTCGGCTGGATGAGCGGCCCGGCCACCGCAACAGCGATCCCTGACCAGACGTCAATGTGTGTTTGTGGCCGATCTTTACGTCATGGTCCCACTCGCCCCCGATGTCGCTGGTTGGCATCGGGCCGGCGACTCGATCGCGGCGTTTCTCGTGGTCGGGGGGTGGGCGGGCATCGCGGGCATCGCGGGCATCGCGGGCATCGCGACGGTTCTTGCCGCCCAGACGGCCCCTGCACGAGTCTCAGAGGCCCGCGTCGGCGACCGATCGTGGCGCTGGCGGCTGATCGCCATGTCGCTCGGATCCTCGCGGCCGCTCCCGGTCCGGATCGTCGCGGAACTCTGATGAAGGTCACGCTAGCCCATCAACGCGACCCGCCTGCCCCGGCCGGCAGGCGGCGACAACTCCTCCTTGGCACTGCCCTGACCTGTTCGACACTCGCTCCCGAGCCTTGCGGGCGGGGAACCCGGCGGCTTAGGAGTCGGGGTGTACCACGGCGGCGTAGGAGCCTATCGCGATCAAGCGCTCTCCGGCGATACCGCCGGTGGCCAGGGTCAGCGAGATGAGCCGGCCATTTTGCGGGTCGAAGTCGACGTCGGCCACCGTTCCGAGCTCCTCACCGGCCGTGTTCAAAACTCGTTTGCCGATCAGACGCCGATCCTCGCCGGACAGCGCGGCGACGGCATCATCGGCGTCGATGATCACCTTCGCGGCTGGGACGGTGACCGCGTCGGCACCGAAGGCGGTGATGAGCGTCCACAGCAGCGTGTCGCCCTGATCGGTCTTCTTCACCTTGAGCGCCACCAGGCTGTGCGACTGCGGGTCGATCACGAAGCCGGCGATCTGCCCCACCGTCTCGGCGGTGCTGGTGCTCACGACCTTGCGGCCAGCAGCCTCGGAGAACAGCATCAGCGTGATCCTTCCAGCAGCTGGCGGAAGGCCTGCACCGCAGCGCCGAACCCGGCGAGGTCGTGGGCGACGAACTCGGTCGCACTCTCGGGCACCATCAGATGATCCCCGGAGGCGGCGAGAGTGTCCGGAAGCGGGATGAACACTTTGGTGCCCTTCGTGCCCAGCGCATCCGAAGCCTCCACCTCGTAGCCGACCACGTCACATTGCCCGCCGCCAGCATCGGAAATCTCCAGGATGAGGTCCACGACCGTCCCCAGTTCGGTCCCGCTCTCGGTTAGCACCTGCGAACCCAGCACATCGCCGCCAGACCCGCCGGAGGACGCGGACCTATCCAGCACCGTCGCGGTGGGCTCCAACACGTCATCATTACGGATCATCACCGCGTCCGGCCCCAACGCCATTACCGACGCCCAGGGCAAAGCATGCTTCAACGGACCAGAAAACAGTCCTCGCCCGGCCAGGGTGAACCCGTCGACCGCGCCACCACCAGCGGAGTACACGACGTCCTTGATCTGGGCGACGTCCTCCCCGCCGAGCGTGACCACCGGACGTTTCGTGACCTCCGAGGCACGCATCAGCCGACTCATTGCCGGGTCCCACGTCTGCGGTTGGGGGGCGACTGGGCCGGGTTCACGATCGCCCCGCCCCCGCGGCGGCGCGCCTGCACTGCCAGCACCCCGACAACCACAACCGTGGCCACCACGACGACCACGATCAACCACACCCACCAGTCCATCGCGCCCCTCCTCAGGGACTCTGAGCGCCCGGAGTGGCGGTCTCTAAGAGAGTCCTCTTTCCCGTAGCCTGCACCATCTGGCTCGCCTGCGGTAGAGAGACAAACCCGTCCAGGGCGGGGAACAAAGACATTCCGCCCCGCCTCGGGCCACGCTCAGCCGTGCGCGGCGCATCGCCCTGGGCAGCCAGGCAGCGGCCACGGAGGCCCTTCTCGATCGCCAATGACAGCACCGGACCCGCCGCTGGCACGCGCGCAGCCGCCGAGCATCAGCGTCGGTGGCCCGGGACCACCCGCCGCGGCGTCCAGGTCACGCTCGGCGTGCTGTGGTTGGTGGACGCCCTGTTGCAGATGCAGCCGTTCATGTTCACCGCCGACTTCGCAACGCAAGTCGTGGCACCCGCCGGGCAGGGCCAACCGATCTGGGTTGCCGCCCCCGGCGATTTCTTCGCTGGCATCATCGCCGCGCACCCGGCGCCGCTGAACATCGGTTTCGCCCGTATCCAGTTCGCCCTGGGCATCGGCTTCCTGTTCCCCCGCCTGGTCCGACCCGCGATCGTGGGGTCCCTGGCCTGGTCCGGTGGGATCTGGTGGTTCAGTGAAGGTCTGGGCGGGCCTCGCCTCTGGACATGCTTCCCTCGTCACGGGAGCCCCGGTGCCGTACTCCTTTATGCGGTCCTGGCCCTCGCGGCTTGGCCGGCCACCGACTCTCGCAACTCAGCCGGTCAGGCTGAGGCAAGGGTTGCTGGATGGTTCCCCGCCGCGTGGGCCATCCTGTGGATCGGGGGCGCGCTGCTGCAGCTGCTGCCCAGCCAACGCGGGATCGCCGCGTTGATCGACCAGATCGGCAGCACCGACGGTGTACCGGGCTGGCTGGCGGGACTGCATAACAGCGCCGGGGTTGTGCTCAGCCACGGCGGCGACGCCCCCTTCGTCGCCTTGGTCGCCGTCATGGCTTCGGTCGGTGTCGCCGGGCTCGGCGGCCGACCTTGGCGGATGTCAGCCGCGGCGGTCGGGGCCGTGGCAGCCACCACGTTCTGGGTCCTGGGTCAGGACATCGGCGAGCTGTACTCCGGTCAGGCCACTGACCTCAACACCGGTCCCCTCATCGTCCTGATGGCCCTCGCCCAAGCCGGGACCACCGCCCGCCCCGCCGTGCCACCAACAACCGCAAGATCACCAGCGGACGACACAGCGAATCACTCTAAAGGTTTTCGCCCCACGGGTTCGCTCTCGGGACGACTGAGTCATGTCGAGCATCGTCCGCCTGCTCCGCAGGCCGTTCGGTTATCGAGATGGTGTCGCAGTGGACGGGGGTGGGTGCCGCCTTCGCTAGGGTCCTACGGGTGCCGTACCTGCGCCCTGCCTCTGACACGCCGCCTCCTACGCATACGGCGATCATCGTCCCCGTGCCGGGCGCCGACCCCCTGGTAGGCGAGCACCGCCACCATCTCGACCCGGCTGCCTCCTGGGGTGTGCCCGCCCATGTGACTGTCCTGTACCCGTTCGTCGAGCCAGCGCAGGTCGATGACCACCTCATCGCCACCTTGGCCACAGCGCTGCGTCATGTGGCCGCCTTCGACTGCCGCTTCGCGCGCACGCAGTGGTTCGGTCAGCACGTGCTGTGGCTGGACCCCGAACCCGCACACCCGTTCCGTGACCTCACCGCCGCGGTCTGGGACGCCTTCCCCCACCACCCTCCCTACGGCGGCGCCCACGACAAGGTGGTCCCGCACCTGACCATCGCAGAGCGCACGGTGGGCAACCTTTTCGAGGTCCAGACAGCTGAGCAGGCCGTGCAGATAGGCCTGCCGCTGTGCACGCGCATCGAAGGGGCCCTGCTCATCGCCGGCACGCAGGCCTCCAACTCCTGGCGGGTTCTCCTCGAGTTCCGACTCGGCGCAGGAAGCATCAAGATCCACTGATCCTACTGAGGCCGTTGATTGCCCTCGACTGCACGCTCGTGCGACAATCAGCACATGCGGACAGCCTCTGATGACTTGACCGCCTCCGCGCGGATCCGCGGTGCGGCGATGCAGTTGTTCGCGGAGAGGGGCTTCGGCGCCACGACGATCCGCGACGTCGCCGCCGAGGCCGGGGTCTCGTCCTCGCTGGTCGTCCACCACTTCAAGACGAAGGCCCAGCTCAAGGCCGCCACCGACGCGCGGCTGATCACCGTGCTCACCGAGATGCTCGCGGAGCTGCCCGTGGGCGAGGCAGCCGACTTCGCCGAGACAGCCGGCTCGATGACGAAGATGCTCCTCGAGGAGCCGGACCTCATGGCCTACCTGCGCCGCATGCTCGTCGATGGCGGCGAGCCCGCCGCCGACCTGTTCACGGGCCTGGTGGACGCGACCGTGGCCGAGCTGGCCGCCCAGGAGGCCGCCGGGGCGGTGCTGCCGTCCGCCGACGCGCGCACTCGCGCCGTGTTCTTGATCGTCAACGACCTCGGCGCGCTAATCCTGCGGGACCTCGTAGAGCGCGCCATCGGCGTCGACCCGCTCAGCCCTGCCGGTATGCGGCAGTGGGGGGCGGTCGTCCTGGAGGTCTACACGCGAGGTGTGTACGTGCATCTGCCGGACGTCACGCCGTCTGATGCAGCCGGTCCGAAGACCAGCAGAAGGGGAAGCTGAGCATGGCACCACCAGTGATCGAGACACACACCCTGACCAGGTCGTTCGGCCCTCACCGGGGAATCATCGACGTCGACCTCCGTGTCGAGCAAGGGGAGATCTTCGGCTTCCTAGGGCCCAACGGCGCCGGCAAGTCGACGACCATCCGCATCCTGATGGGGTTATGCCACTCGTCGTCGGGAACTGCCCAGGTGCTGGGTCTCGACCCGATCCGAGACGGCGTCGACATCCACCGGCGCACCGGGTACCTGCCAGGAGAGCTCGCCGTCTACCCCCGCCTGACAGGGCGCGAGATCCTCGACCGCTTCGGCTCCGTGAGAGGCCTTGGCGACACGCGCTGCCGCGACGAGCTGATCGAGCGCTTCGGCGCCGAGGTGGATCGCCCGACGCAGACGCTGTCCAAGGGCAACAAGCAGAAGCTCGGGATCGTGCTCGCCTTCATGCACCGCCCCGAGCTGCTCGTGCTCGACGAGCCCACGTCCGGTCTCGACCCGCTCCTGCAGCAGGAGTTCATCTCCCTGCTCGCGGAGACGGCGGCCGACGGTCGTACCGTGTTCCTCTCCTCGCACGACCTCGATGAGGTCCAAAGCGCCGTACACCGGCTCGCGATCATCCGCGAGGGCCGGATCGTTGTGACCGACACCATCGACGGCCTGCGCCGCCACGCCCCACGCACCATGGAGCTGGTCTTCGACCGCGACGTAGACACGTCCACTCTCAAACAGCTCAACGGCGTCAAGGTCACTGGGAGAGACCCGCGGCGTCTGCTGCTCTCGATCACCGGGCCAGTCGCGCCCGTGCTGCGCGCGATCTCGCCGCTCGACCCGGTCGACCTCCTCTCCCGGCCGGCCGACCTCGACGAGCTGTTCCTTGAGTACTACCGCTCCACCGACCTTCCGGAGTCCACCCATGCGCACTGACGTTGCCCAGATCGACCTCCGCCTGCGCCGGCGCTCGATGCTCTGGTTCGCGGTCGGCCTGGCGATCTACGCCTTCATGCTCGTCGCGATGTACCCGACGGTGAAATCCGACGCGTCGCTCGGCGCCCTCACCGAAAACCCCACCGTCGCCGCGCTGCTCGGAGTGACCGGTTCCTTCACCTCGCCGGCCGGCTGGGTCAACGGGAACCTCTACGCGAACTTCCTGCCACTCATGATCCTGCTGCTGACCATTGGGTACGGAGCGTCGTCGATCGCCGGCCAGTCCGAGGACGGCTCGCTCGGCCTCGTCGCGACGCTGCCGATTAGCCGGAGCCGCCTCGTCCGCGAGAAGACCCTCGTCCTGGGCCTGCTTGCGGTTCCGCTCGCCGTCGCGACGATGGCTTTCATCCTGCTCGGGCCCCACTACGACCTGACGCTGCCGACCGGCGCTGTCATCGGTACCACGGTTGCCGTGCTGGTCATGGGCGTGGACTTCGGGCTGATCGCGATGATCATCGGCGTGCTCACCGGCAGCCGCGGGCTCGCCCTCGGTCTGACTTCGGCCCTTGCAGCCGCGTCCTACCTGGTCAGCTCGCTGGCGCCGATCGTGAGCTGGGTGAACACCATCCGACCGGTGTCCCTGTTCTACTGGGCCGTCGGGGGCGATCAGCTCACCGCCGGGCCGTCGACCTCGTCATACGCCGTCCTGGTGCTCGTCGGGGTCGGTCTGCACCTCGCGGCCGTCGCGCTGATCGAGCGGCTCGACATCCGCTGAACCGGTCCGACCGACCGCATCCACCCGCAGCTGCCGTCCATGGAGGCCGCCTCATGACCACCACGGCTGCTGGCCCGCTCTGTCGCCTGGAAGGCCGCGCACGGGCGCTGGCAGACGCTGCCCGCAGCTACACGGCTGACCCGGTGCGACGGGCGGACATCGACCGGCTGCGCGCCCGGATCGAATGGAACATTGGGTCCGCGACAGTCGGACATCGCATCCTCCTGCAAGGTGCCCGTGACGTCGCCGGCACCGGCCCTGACCGGGCCTGTGAGATGGCGATGATCGCGGCCGCCGCAGCCACGTTCGGCGCTGACTCCGGCATCGACATCGACCCCACCGAGTTCATCGGCGACACCAACCTGGTGGGTTCGCCACGGACCAGATGTTTCGCCCTCTTGCTCGCAGGCTTCGCAGACGTGGGCCACGGCCGGCTCGCTGACCCCGCAGGCTGTTTCCGGCAGGCTTTCGCCGATTGCGACCCCGCGGGTGACGTTGACCTCCTGTCCAACCTCGGCATTATGTATGCAGACCCGGCCAGTCTCGCGGCTGGTGCGTCAGGATGCGTGGCCGCCGACTACCTCTCGCAGCTTGACCCGATGTCCGGTGATGATGAGGGCGCGGCGGTAGATGGACGAGGCGATCGAGACCATCAACACTGACGCAGCGGCGGTCAGCACCATGGCGAGCACGAGCTGCCAACCGGGGACCTGTCCGGCGGCCCAACGGATCGGCATCGCCATGGGCGCTGTCAGCGGGAAGATCGATGCAGCCGTGCTCCAACCGCTGCCCGGCTCCGATGTGACGACAGTGATCGCCAGCATGTAGCCGGCGAGCAAGGTCATCGTGACCGGCAGGATCGCAGAACTGACCTCGGTGATCTTGTCGACCAGGGCCCCCGCAGCCGCGAACAGGAAAGCGTAGAGCGCGAACCCGAGCAGGAACCACGCCACGGCGAGGGAGAGGTCTCCGCCCGCGACAGGGGGTAGGCCGATGCTGTCGGTGACCTGCACTGCGACGGCGAGCGGTGCTACCAGGACGAGCAGCTGGACGAACGTCACCATGCCGACCGCCATGACGGTCCCGACAAGCACCTGGCTGGGACGTAGGACGGCAAGCAGTACTTCGGATATACGCGTCGACTTCTCCATGGCGACCGTTGTGGCGATGGCGCTCCCGGCGAAGGTGAGCGCCAGGAACAGGACGATCCCGACCATGACGCCTACCCCGGCGCGCTCCTCATTGTCCACTCGTCCGACGATGACCTGTTCCGGCGGCCGGACCGACCGCAGGTCAGCGACCTGCTGCGGGCTCAGCCCTGCCTTCGCCAACAGTCGCGATGTCTCCACTGTGACTACGGCTTGGGCGACCACGACCGGGAAGGTCGCCCCGTCCATGGCCGAGGTGTAGAGCTTCCCGCCGGCCAGACCAGCCGTGGCGTCACCGTCACGCACGGCTGTCCGGACGGCGGCCTCGTCGTTGCGCGGCACGTACGTGACGGTGAACTCGGCTGACTTGCCAGCCGCATCCAGCAGAGCGACCACGTCCGCCGGGGCTTTGCCGGTGGTGGCCAGCGTGTATGTCGTGCTCTCCTTACCGATGATCTGCGGAATGGTCACCGCGGCAATCGAGAGCAGCAGCAGCAACCCGGTGACGACCTTGAAGGACCGGGACCTGACGTTCTCGAGAAGCCCACGCTCAGCCACCAGTGCCGTGCCCTGCCACCAGCTGTTCATCATTGCACCCCTGCCCTGTCGAAGGCCCGGTCGGCGACAGCGGCCAGGAACAGCTGCGACAAGGTCGGAAGGTCGAGTCCGAAGTCGACAACCCGCCCGGTCGCCCGGGCGGCGTCCAGAACTTCGAGGGGGTCGAGGTGGTCCGGCACTTCCAGGCGAAAGCCGTCGGCCTCGTCGCCGACCACGGTGATCTCTGGGTAGGCCAGCAGCCAGTCGCGGTTCGGCGGCTCCACCTGCAGCCTGAGCTGGCGCCGGCCCGACGACGCCCGCAATGTGGCGACCTTGCCTTGAAGCACCGTGCGGCCGCGGTCGACCATCGCGATGTCCTCACAGAGATCCTGAACCAAGTCGAGCTGGTGGCTGGAGAACAGCACTGTGCGGCCGTCTCGAGCTCGTTGCCGCAGGGTCTCAGACAAGCTCGCCACGGCCACCGGGTCCAGACCGGCAAACGGCTCGTCGAGCACGATGACCGCAGGGTCGTGGACCAGGGCCGTGGCCAGCTGGAGACGCTGCTGCATACCGCCCGAGAGCTTGTCAGTGCGGTCGCCCCACCGATCTCCCAGACCCAGCTCTTCGAGCAACGCGTGCGCCCTGATCGCGGCGTCACGGCGGGACAGACCATGCAAACGCCCGAAATGGACGACCTGGTCGCCGGTCGACATCCCGGCATAGAGTCCTCGCTCCTGCGGCATGTAGCCCCAGCGGCGGCGGTCCTCCGAGCCCACCCTTCGGCCGTCATACCGCACCTCGCCGTGGTCCTGGTCAAGCACCCCAAGCATGATTCGCAGCAAGGTGGTCTTGCCGGCGCCGTTGGGTCCGAGAAGGCCGGTGAGCACCCCCGGCACGACGTCGAAGCTGACCCCGTCAAGGGCGACCCGGTTACCGAACGAGTGCGCGACGTTTCGAACCGCAAGCCCCATGGGGCAACCCTAGCCATGGCCAATCGGCTCAACCCCTCCGGCGTGCAGTCATGGCGGGATGGTCACTTGCTGCAACTCGAGCACCGCCCGGATGGCGACCGGAGCGGGCAACGGCAGCTCTACGGTCCCTGGTCAGCGCCCATCCGCTTGTCGATGGCGCGTCTATGAGTGCTCGACTGCAACCGACATATGCATGCGCTGCCCGGGCCCGAAGCGGGTGTGAACCTCACCGTCCACCACGAAGCCGAGTGCGTCATAGAAGTCGCGAGCGTGGGGGTTCGCCGTCACGGTAATGACCCCGGCGCCGCGCATCGCAGCGATCCGAGCTACGTCATGCACCAGCTGGCGGCCGATTCCTTGCCTCATCCACTGCG
>JBBQUB010000018.1:0-21540 GCA_038212865.1 Actinomycetales bacterium | reverse complement strand
TGGTAGGTGAGTGGGACATCGTCGTCGTCGGCCCGCACTTCGCCGCAACGCTCGTGGCCCGCGACCTCGGCGATACCGGTCCGGACACTGAGCGGCGGTTCGAGTTCGTCCTGTCCCACAAGCGAGAACTGGCGATTCAGGTCGCGCTCGTCCTCATGTCGCGCATGTGGCCCGGGCCCTCGGACCGCTGACGGTGGGCACCCGTCAGCGGGCAGATGTTCGCTCCGACATCCAGGCTTTGCGCGCGATCGCGGTTGGCGCGGTGATGGTCTTTCACCTCTGGCCCAATCGACTGACCGGTGGATATGTCGGGGTCGATGTCTTCTTTGCCATCAGCGGTTTTCTGATCACGTCCCACCTTCTCGCTGAGATCGACACCACCGGTCGTCTGCGACCGGGCCACTTCTGGGCTCGCCGGGCAAAACGCCTGGTGCCCGCGTCGACGCTGGTGCTGTTGCTGACCGCGATTGGCGTCGTGACCTGGGTTCCGAAAGCCCTCTGGCGCCAGTTCTTCGGTGAGATCATCGCCTCGACCCTCCAGGCCCAGAACTGGCTGCTTGCGCGCAACTCGGTGGACTACCTGGGCGCAGACAACACCTTGCCGCCAGCAACAGCCGAGGAACAGTTCTATGTCGCTCTTCCTCTGCTGTTGCTGGCGGCAACCCTGCTGGCCCGGGTCCTTCGAACCAGTCACCGACCGTCATCCTGGCCGGCCTCATGATGACGGTCGCCTCCTCGCTCGGCTACTCGATCTGGCTGACCGTGACGACGCCCGCGGTGGCCTACTTCTCCACCCTGACCAGAGCCTGGGAGTTCGGTGCCGGGGCGCTGCTCGCCTTTGTCGGAGCCGGCTGGCGCCCGCATCGCACGTTGACCTGGCTGGGTGTCGCCGGCATCGTCTTTGCGTGCGTCTTCTATGACGCGACGACCGCATTCCCGGGCTTCGCTGCAGCGCTGCCCGTGGTCGGGACCGTTGTGGTGATCTGGTCGGGGCGCGGGTCGACGTTCGATCGCTTCGGTATGTTGCCACCGGTCGCGTTGCTCGGCCGCGTCTCCTATGCCGCATACCTGTGGCACTGGCCTCTCATCGTGTTGCTGCCCTACGTCACGCACCGGTCGCTCAGCACCGTCGACAAGGTTGCGATCATCGCAGCCACGGTGGTGATGGCGTGGCTGTCGACCACTGTCGTCGAGGACCCGATCCGGTTTCGGCCCTCATTGCTCGGCCAGCGTCATCCGCTCACCGTCGCAGCGTGGTCCGCGGCTGCCATGGGGGTCGTCATCGGCTTTTCGACCGTGGCGGCCAATGGGCAGGCGGTACGCGACAAGCAGCTCGCCCAGGTCACGCGCAAGGTCGTTGCCGAAAGACCGAGTTGTTTAGGTGCCCAAGCCATGGACCCGACGCTGGCCCCCTGCGACAACCCGAAGCTGGAGGGCGTCCTCGTCCCCGACCCGGCGCAGGCCAAGGCCGACCAGCTGTACCGGCCCGACTGCTTGGGTATGCGCTCCGCGGGCGTGCCGAGGGTCTGCCAGCTCGGCCCCCGGGCGGGGTCCACCAAGCGCATCTTCGCCATCGGCGACTCGCACAACAATGTCCTGATCGGGGTGTACCGCAGCATCGCCAACCACAACAACTGGCGCATCGACGTTGCCAGCCACAACGGCTGCTACCTCACGACGGCCCGCAACGTCCCGTCGTCGGACGGATCGGAACGCGAATGCGAATCCTGGCGCGCTGGCGTCTTGACCCTGATCCGACAGGGCGGGTATGACGCGATCATCGTGACGCACGCTCAGCCGGTCATTCCCGACCGGGGTGAAACCGCCGAACAGGCCACGGTGCGCGGGCTCGTCAAAGCGTGGCGCAACCTGCCAGACGTACCCATCGTGGCGATCCGCGACAACCCGTGGACGACGAAGGACGTCCTGAACTGCGTTGCCCAGCACCGGAATACCGCTGGTGAGGATTGCGCAGTACCACGCTCACTTGGCCTTGCCGTGTTCGATGGTCAGGCCGAGGCAGCCCTGCAGGTGCCCCGTGCCCGGCTGGTCGACGTGACGTCGCTCTACTGCACGGCCAGGGTATGCCCGCCGGTGATCGGCCATGTCCTCGTCTACAAGGATCGGACCCACATCACTGCGGCGTTCGCGGACACGCTGGCGCCGTACATCGAGCGACAGGTCGTCGCCGCGATCACGGACCAGCTCCCGGGCGGACCATCGCCTACGTGAACCGCGCCGAATCCCCTAGCCCCACGCGCACGACGTCGGGGTATCCCTGGGACCAGTCCACCACCGTGGTGAGCTCGGTTCCGCACTCGCCAGCGTCCACGACAGCGTCGATCACGTGGTCGAGCTCCTCCTTGATCTGCCAGCCGTCGGACATCGGATCCTCGGCGTCGGGCAGCAGGAGGGTGCTGGAGACGAGTGGCTCACCCAGCTGCCGTAGCAGCGCCCGCACGACGGGGTGGTCCGGAATGCGTACACCGACAGTCCGCTTCTTCGGGTGCGCCAGCCTCCGTGGCACCTCTTGGGTGGCGGGAAGGATGAACGTGTAGGGGCCCGGTGTTGCCGCCTTGATGGCGCGAAAGGCGGCGTTGTCCAGCTGAACGAGCTGACCGAGCTGCGCGAAGTTCGCGCACACGAGCGTGAAGTGGTGTTTGTCGTCCAGTGCCCTGATGCGGCGAATCCGGTCCGCGCCGGTCGGGTTGTCCAGTCGACAGCCCAGGGCATAGCAGGAGTCGGTGGGGTAGGCGATCAGTGCGTCGTCCCGCAGCAGGGCGGCGACCTGGGCGATGCTGTGCGGTTGCGGGTCCAGCGGGTGGACGTCGAAGTACCGGGCCATGCCTGAAGTTTACGAGCCGCCCGTGGGTCGACGTCGAACGTGCCCATCCCGGCAGCTCACGTCTTCGCTGTCGGCGTCTGCCGAGGCGTAGCGGGATCGAGGTATGCCGTGGTTTCAGTGGCCTTGGCTGAAAGCCACACATCGGTGCCGGGTCGAAGGGCCAGGTCGGCTACGGCGGCAGCGGAGATGTCGACCAGGGCCGGCGGGGTTGCGTCGACCTGGACGCGGACACGGTCGACAAGCAGCTCAAGGCCGACCACGGTTCCTGGCCAGACGTTGCGGGCGCTCGCCCGGGACGGTTGCGCCGGATGGATCGTGATGGCCGAGGGGCGCAGACCGACCAGCACCCGAGAGTCGGCCTGCTCAGGCCCTCCTGCCACCGGGTTGTCTTCGCCCAAAGTGACTGTCAAGGTGCCGCCACCGTCGAGCTCCACTTGTCGGGTGGCTGGGTGAAACGTGCCGGCGTAGAGGTTGAGGCCGACGAGTCGCGCGACGTACTGGGTTGCCGGCTGGCGGGCCACCTGGGCCGGGCTGCCCTGCTGGACCACCTGACCATTCTCGATGACCAGGAGGCGGTCGGCCATGATCATCGCCTCGAGCGGGTCGTGGGTGATGATCAGGACCGGCCCGGCGAAATGGTCTAGATGGCCACGCAGCCGAGCGCGCACATCCAGGCGGGTCCTGGCGTCCAGCGCTGACAGTGGTTCGTCCAGAAGCAAGAGCCTGGGCTCAGCGGCGAGGGCCCGTGCCAGGGCGACCTGCTGGGCCTGCCCGCCGGAGATCTGGTGTGGGCGCCGGGTGGCCAGTGCGGTCAGGTCGAGCCGTTCCAGCCAGGTGTCGGCGGATGCGCGGGCCCGCCGGCGGCCGGCCCCCTGGACACGGGGGGCGTAAGCGACGTTGTCACGGACGTCGAGGTGCGGGAACAGGCGGTAGTTCTGGAAGACCAGGCCGACGGGTCGGTGCTCGGCGGGTACGAACGTGCCGGTCGCGGCGTCATCGAGGGTTAGCGGGCCCAGCCGGATGGAACCACTGATGAGCGCGTCGAGTCCGGACAGGGCCCGCAGCAGGGTCGTCTTGCCGGCGCCATTCGGCCCCAGGACGCCCAGGACCTCACCCGGCCGGGCAGTGAGGTCCGCCTCTAACCGGAAGGTGCCCCGCTCGACGGCGCCGGACATGACGAGCTCGTCGCCCTTTGGGTCCACTGCTGTATTGCCGTCCGCGCGGCCGCGTCCGTCAGCGATCCACGGCGACCGGCGGGGGTGGGCACTCATCCGGTTGCACCAGCGTTCAGCCATCGGTCGCGTAGTCCGGCCAGGACGGCAATGGACACCAAGAGAAGGACCAGGGACAGGGCCACGGCCGTCTCTGGGTTGCTCTCCAGCGCGAGGTAGACGGCCAGGGGCATGGTTTGGGTGCGCCCGGGAAAGTTGCCCGCGAAGGTGATCGTGGCACCGAACTCACCGAGTGCGCGGGCCCAGCACAGCACGGCCCCGGCGAACAGGGAGGGCGCGATCAGGGGGATGGTGACCGTGCGGAATACGGTCAGGCGTGAGGCACCTAGTGTGACGGCCGCCTCCTCGTAGCCGCGGTTGGCACCTCGGAAGGCGCCTTCGACGGTGATGACCAGGAAGGGCATCGCGACGAAGGTCTCGGCAATGATGACGCCCGCGGTCGTGAATGGCAGCGTGATGCCGGTCCATTCGTCCAGGTAGCGCCCGAGGATGCCTTGCCTGCCGAACGCGAGCAGCAGCGCCACACCTCCGACGACCGGAGGAAGTACCAGCGGCAGGGTGACCAGAGCACGCAACACTGAGATGCCTCGCACCTGTGAGCGGGCCAGTAGCCAGGCCAACGGCACCCCAAGCACCAGGGAGATTGCGGTGGCGGCGCTGGCGCACACCAGCGACAGGCGCAGCGCTTCGAGAACCTGGCTGTCGGCCAGGATGCCTGGCAGGCCCCGCCACGGCGCGCGGACCAGGAGCCCGGCCAGCGGGACGAGCAGGAACAGGGTTGCCAACAGCGCGGGTATGCCCAGTGGCCAAGGGATCGCGCCGCGGGACTGAACAGCGCGCGCACCCCGTTGAGACCGCTGGGCGGGCATCTGCCCAGTGGTCGGTGGTCGGTCGATGGAAGTCAAGACGGCTCCTGATCTGGCCTCAGGCCCCATGCCACGCTAGGGCCTGGCGAACCCGGCTGCGGTCAGTACCCTGGCACCGTCCGCGGACAGGACATAGTCGGTGAACGCCTCAGCAGTGGCCTTGTTCGGCGCCTTGGCCAAGGTGGCGATGGGATACCTGGTGGATGCGTTGACGTCGGCGGGGACCACGATGCCCTTGACCTTGGCGCCTGCGGCCCGGACGTCGGTGACATAGACGAGCCCGGCATCGACCTCGCCGAGGATGACCTTGGTCAGGACGGACTTGACGTCAACCTCTTGGGTGACTGGCGTCACCGTGAGCTTGGCGCTGGCGAGGACCTTGGCTGCCGTCGCGCCGCACGGGACGGCAACTTGACAAAGTGCAACCTTCACCTCGGGCTTGGCCAGATCGGAGAGCTGGGTGACGCCGGAGCGATTGCTCGGTGGGACCGCGATCTGCATGACGTTGCTGGCGAAGTTCCTCGGGGAGCTGGCCGATCCGGCGGCGACGACCTGATCCATGTTCTTGGTGCTTGCCGAGGCGAAAACATCTGCCGGTGCGCCCTGGTTGATCTGGGTCGCCAGGCCGGACGTCGGGCCAAAGCTGAACACGACCTTCGTGCCGGGGTGCGCGGCCTCGAACTGCTGGCCGAGCTCGGTGAAGGCCTCCCTCAGAGAGGCCGCGGCGAACACATTGACCGTCCCCGACAGGGCCGGTGAGCTCGACCCTGTCGCCGGGGCGACCGCACGAGAACCGGCCGGAGTGCTGGACGAACCGCACCCCGCCAGCAGAAACCCAGCGGTGGCCACAACCGTGAGGGTGGTGCGACGCATCTCATCTCCTCCTAGGGTTCGGGCTCTGGTGGGCGCTAGGCCCGGCAGTTGAGCGGGGGTCATCCGCGCGGTTATGGATGGGCCGGTACCTCGACGACGACGCTGGTGGACTTCACCACTGCGACGGCCAGCACGCCGGGTTCGAGCTTGAGCTCGTCTGCTGCCTCGCGACTCAACAGGGACACGACACGATGTGGGCCGGCCTGGATCTCGACCTGGGCCATCACGGTGTCGCGAACCACCCGGGTGACCAGGCCCACGAACCGGTTGCGGGCCGACGCCATGACCGGGGGCTGTGGCTCGAGCCGCTCGGAGGACTCCGCCAGTTCTATGGCAAAGCTGGCCAGAACCGCGCCCTCGATGCTCCGGCGGCCGGAGTGGTCGGTCGTCGTGGCGACGCGACCGCCATCGGCCCACCGCCGGAGGGTGTCATCGCTGACCCCGAGGAGTTCTGCGGCTTCACGGATGCGGAAGATTGACATCGGCTAACCTTACCGCATCTACGGCTCAGAAACATAGATCTCTTGGCATCCACGGAGAAGAAAGCGGGCCGACATCAGAAGATGCGGTATCGCTGACTCGGGTGGGTAGTGCTCCCCATGTGCCAAAACCCGCTCAGCGGCTAGCGTCTGGCCCCAGCGGAGGCACGCAACGTGAGGGGGGTCATGACCGAGCTGCTGGGCGCCGACACCGATGCACTCGACCTCATGGCCGAGACGCTGTGCACCGATGCCCGAAGAGTTCAGGACATCCGTTACCGGGCCCAGCACGCGGTCGCCGAGCTCGAGGCCGGCTGGAACGGCCCCGATCTGTGGAGTCTGATCCAGCAGTGGGAGCAACAGGCGTCGCCACAGCTGGCCAGCGTGTCCGCATCCCTGGACCTCTGCGCTGCCCGGCTGCGAGAACAGTCAACAGCACAACGGTGGACCAGCAGCGGTGGTGACGGCCGAATCTTCACCCTTGAGCTGTCCGCAACAAGCGCCCTGAGCGCCCTGAGCGCCGCGCCCGGGATCGCCTTGCTCTCCCGGCTTGGTGACAGCACGCCGACCGGGGCGTCAGCGCCGGCGGCCGTGCCGGCATCCCCACCGAAGCAGAGCTCGCCGACCGACAACGCCACCTGGTGGAGGGCGCTGGGCCCACAGCGGCAGGAGCAGGTGATCAGGGAACACCCCGGCTGGATCGGCAACCTCGATGGCGTGCCGTTCGCGGCCAGGGATCTGGCCAACCGGGCGCTGCTCATCACCAACCGGGCCGACCTCGTCGCAGCAGGACGGCGTCTCGAAGCCGACCTGGCTGACAACTGGCTCGGGGACGTCTTCACCACCGACGACGAGGCATTGGCCCAGGTCAAGGACAAGGTGGCCTCACTGGACGCCATCGAAGAGGTACTGGCCAAGGAGGGCCCGCGCCAGCTGCTCCTGCTGGACATAGAGCCGGATCGGGCCCAGGCAGCCATCGCGCGGGGCAACGTCGACACCGCTGACAACGTCGCCGTGTTCGTTCCGGGCCTGACCGCCAACGTCACCGACAGCATGCAGGGTTATGGCAACGACATGGATCAGCTACAGCACAGGGCCGAGCTCGAGAGCAAGCGCGCCAACCAGGCCTCGACGACGGCCACGGTGGCGTGGATCGGCTACGCGGCCCCTCAGCTGGGCTGGGACCTGCTCGGCGCCAACTCGGTGGCCGACGACCACGCGGCCCAGGCCGGGGCTGCCAAGCTGGTGCCCTTCCTCCGGGGGATCGACGCCGCCCGCGACCACGACGCCCACCTGAGCGTGCTCGGCCACTCCTACGGCTCGACCACGGCCGGACTAGCGCTGCAGCAGGACACCGGGGTGGACGACGTCGTGTTCTTCGGCTCTCCGGGCATTGGCACGAACCACGTCGAGGATCTGTCGGTGCCCAAGAGCCATACCTACTACATCGAGGCCGAGCTGGACCCGGTGGGCGACCTCGGCCATTTTGGCATCGACCCCTCACACCTCACTGGTGTCGAGCACGCCTCAGCAAAGGAGTCAACCGTGGTGGACCCGATCACCGGCGAGATCCGACACTTCACGGGAGTGACGGGTCACGCCTCGTACCTGGTCGACAAGAGCACCAGCCAGTACAACATGTCGGTGGTGGTGGCAGGCCTGCCAGATCGACGTGTCTACGACGACGGCATGGGCCTCGGAGACGTCCTCTCATGGCCGGTTCCAGGGACGAACCGATGACTCGCGTCTCTCGATCGGGGTCTCGAGCGGCTGCCAGAGTCGTTGCCGCCATCATGGTGTTGATCGTTGCGGGATGCGCAACAAAGGAGGACAAGATGCAGGATGCCTTCGACGAGCTGATGAAGCGCCCGAACATGTCAGCGGCCGCGGCCGACTTTCAGTCGATGTTCCAGACCATCCGCGAGCGCCTGATCTCGGAGGTGGGCGTGGCCGACTGGGTTCCCGACGACGAGCCGGAGAGCTCGTCTGCTTGCGGCGGGGGTATCTCGAACCTCGATGACGCCGAGCATCACCGATACGACGCCGGGATGTCACCGGGGAACCTCCCGGACTCGAAGTGGGATCAGGCGCTCGCGATCGTGACGGAGGTGGCCGGGAAGCACGGGTTCGGCGCGCCGGAGGTCATCGTCAACGGTCCGAGCGACCACGAGGTCTCCTACCGGAACACCTACAACGGGGAGCTGTTGTTCGGCACCGGCGCCAACACGATCCTCGGCGGGACCACCGGATGTCACCTCACCGATGATGCTCACCGTCGCGGCACCTACCTGCCACCCAAGAAGTACTGACGCCTCCCCGCGACCAAACACCCGTTGGGCGGGTCCGTCGCGACCTCAGACCTCTGGGCTGTATGCCGCGACGGGTCCCGTCACGCTGATATGGACCACAGTGCCGGGCACCGGCACCGCCGTCCCGGAGACCCGTGCGGTCACCCGCTGGCCCGACGCCACCACCTGGAGGTGCACCGCCGCGTCATGCCCGAAATAGCTGACCTCGACCACCCGCGCCTCGACGGCCGATGTGGAGGAGCCGCCCAGCTCGATCTGTTCGGGACGCACCAGAAGGCGCGCCCGGCCGCCGTCATAGCCCGCCATCACGTGCAAGGGGCCGAGGTCGGAGGATGCCGAACCGTCGATGACGTCGGCATCGACCACGACTGCGGCACCAACGAACTCGGCGACCCCCAGGTCGGCAGGCGCGCGATACACCTCGTGCGGGGTGCCCACCTGCGCGATGACCCCGTCTCGCATCACGGCCACCTGATCGGCCAGCGACAGGGCTTCGGACTGGTCGTGGGTGACCAGCACGGCGGTGGTCTGCACTGCCTTCAGCGCCGCGACGACCGCCCGCCCGGTGCCTTCGCGCAGCCCGGCATCCAGCGACGAGAACGGCTCGTCCAGCAGGATCAGGGAGGGCCCCGGCGCCAGCGCACGCGCCAGTGCCACGCGCTGTTGCTGGCCACCGGACAGCTGGTGCGGAAAGCGTTGCCGCACATCAGGATTGAGCCCAACCAGCGCCAGCAGCTCCTTGACCCGGTGACCACCCCGGCGCTCGCGACCTTTAAGGCCGAAGGTGATGTTGTCGCCGACGTCGAGGTGCGGAAACAGGGCACCCTCCTGCGGTACATAGCCGACGCGACGGTGTTGGGGGGCGACGAACCGGCCGTTTCCGCAGACCAGCTGGTCGCCCAGCAGGATCTCACCCGAGTCCGGCGCGACGAAGCCGGCGATGAGGCGTAGCAGCGTGGTCTTTCCGCACCCGGACGGCCCGAGGATCGCGGTGATGCTCTCTTCGGGAACCATGAGGTCCACGCCTCGTAACACCTCAGAGGATCCGAAGGCCTTGGTCAGGTTGCGCACGCTCACGGCGGTCATTCGGACATCGACCTCCATCGGTCATGCGTGAGAACCAGGGTCACCGGCGCGGACAGGATGACCATGAGTGCGGCATACGGTGCGGCCGCTCCATAGGCAATGCTGCTGGTATTGCTCCAGAACTGTGTCGCCAGGGTCCGGGTGCCGATCGGCGCCAGCAACAGCGTGGCCGTCAGCTCGGTCACGACGGCGAGGAAGACGAGGGCCCCGCCGGCGCCGAGGCCAGGCGCGATCAACGGCAGGGTCACCCGCCGCAGCGTCTCCAGCGGGCCGGAGCCCAGGGCGTGCGCGACGTCATCGAGCACCGGTGGCGCCTGGTCCAGGGCGGCGCGGACGCTGACCATCGCCCGGGGCAGGAACATGATCGCGTAGGCGAACACCAGCAGCACCGTCGTCTGGTAGACCGGGTTGGCGAACCGGATCGCGACGGTCACCAGCGCCAGAGCCACGACGATGCCCGGGACCGCGTTGCCGAAGTAGGTGCTGCGTTCGAGCAGGATGGTCAACCGCCCCCGCCGCCGGACACACAGCCACGCGACCGGGAACGCCACGGTCATCGTCAGGATCGCCCCCGCCAGGCCGAGCCCGAGCGAGGTCGCGGTGGTCGCGACCAGGTCGCCGACCGGGAAGGCAGTGGACGAGCCGGTCACCAGCCAGAACGCCAGGCTCCCCAGAGGTACGCCGAGCGCCAGCGTCGTGAGGCCCCCGACAGCCAGCAGGGAGGGAACCACCGCACGAGTCAGGCGCCGACGAGGGATGGCGCGGGCACTCCCACCGCCCGTGCGCGAGTATCGGTGATGGCCGCGCAGCCGCAGCTCGAGGGTGAGCAGCAGCAGGCACGAGAGCAGCAGCACGCCAGCCAGCATGTTCGCGGCCGGCCCGTTGAAGGACGAGCGGTACTGGTCATAGATGGCCGTGGTGAAGGTCGGGAAGCGCAGCATCTGCAGCGCACCGAACTCGGCGAGGATGTGCAGCGCCACGATCAGCGAACCACCAAGCAGGGCAGGGCGCAGCTGGGGCAGCGTCACGCGGAAGAACGTGCGCCACTGCCCGTAGCCAAGGGCGGCAGCCGTCTCCTCCAGGGCCGGGTCAAGACCGCGCAGCATCGCTGAGATCGGCAGATAGACCAGGGGATAGTAAGAGAGGCTGACGATCATGAGGGCGCCGGCATAGCCCTCGACCCTGGCCGTCAAGGAGACCCAGCCGAAGCTGTTGACGAAGGCCGGCACGGCCAGTGGTGCCACGAGCAGGACGTTCCAAACCCGCCGTCCCGGCAAGGTGGTGCGCTCGACCAGCCACGCCATCCCGGTGCCCAGGACTGCTGACAACCCGACGCAGCCGGCGACGAGCAGGCTGGTGTTCTTGAGCAGCTCACCGACCCGTGGACGCCAGATGAGGGCGACGGTCTGGTCCCACCCGCTGGAGATGACGTACCCGACGACGAAGAACAGCGGGATCAGCGCGACCAGGGCAATCAGCATGGACAGCACCAACAACACGCGGGGGTAGGTGCTCCGGGGCCCACCCGAGCCGGCTCTGCGAAGTGAGGTGAGCTGCGTCAGAGCAGGCCTGCCTGCTGCATCAGCTCGACGACCTTTGGCCCGTTGAGGGTGGCCGGGTCGACGGTCGGCGGGCTGAGCTCGCTCAAGGGCTTGAGGACCTTGTTGGCCGCAGCGCCGTTGCCGATCGGATACTCCAGAGCCGAGCTATCGGCGAGGACCTTCTGGCCGGCCGCACCGTTGAGGTACGTGACCAGCTGCTGGGCCGCGGGCTGATGCTTGCTTGACTTGATCACGCCGGCGCCGGAGATGCTCAGGAAGGCACCCGGGTCCTGGTTGCCGAAGTACAGCAGCTTCACGTTGTTGCTGTTGGCACCGGACTCGGCCTGGTCCTTGTACCAGTAGTAGTGATAGATCACGCCGCTGCTGATCTCGCCCGCGTTGACGGCCTTCATGACGGCGCCGTTGCCCTGGTAGAGCTTCGCGTTGTCCTTCAGGCCCTTGAGCCAGGCCACGGTGGCGGGCTCACCCTTGAGCGCGAGCACCGCGCTGACGATGGCCTGGAAGTCGGCGCCAGCCGCGGAGATCCCGACCTTGCCCTTCCATTTCGGCTGGGCCAGATCCATGATCGAGGTCGGCAGGTCGGGCGCCTTGAGCTTCCCCGAGTTGTAGGCGAACACGGTCGAGCGGGCGGCGAATCCCACCCATCCCTTGTCACTGGGGGCGAACTGCGCCGGGACCTGGCCCAGCGCGGTGTCGTTGACCTTGGCGAAGAGACCCAAGCTGTCGACCAGGGTCATCGCCGGGGAGTTCTCGGTCACGAAGACGTCGGCGGGTGAGACTGCGCCCTCCTGGACGAGCTGGTTGCCGAGCTCGAAGTCCTCACCATTGCGCATCTTGACCTTGATGCCGGTCGCCTTGGTGAAGTCGGCGACCATGAGTGCCATCAGGTCCTCGTGCTGAGCGTTGTACAGCGTCAGGGTCGGCTTCTCGCCGCTCTGGCCGGCTTCGGTCGAGCCGTTCGAGGTTCCGCATGCCGCGATGCCCAGGATCGCGGCGACCATTGCGGCAGCAGGGGCCACCCGCCGGTTGAATCGCATTCCATCTCCCACTATCGATTACTTAGGTAAGGCTTACCTTACATGGAGTGGGAGTCTCTTTTACCTCTCGGGTCCAGCCCCCGGACCTCCTCGGTGGACGTGGCAGCCAACCCCAGATGGTAGGCAGCCAGAACCGACTCGTCGCTCGCATGCTCCACTCCGGTCACCACCGAGGGCGAAGCCCCCCCGCTGCGACTTCAGATGGGCACGATCCTTTCTTGCTCACGTACCGGACCTATCTGCGGCCCGAGTCGGCCGTCCCGTTCTCCGCCGCGGAGGACACTCTCAGCGAAAGTACGCTGGTCACCATGAGCGTTGAGCACGATCACAAACACGGGCACGGGGCTGACCATGCTGACCATGCTCACCACGAGCACGAGGTCGGTCACGGGCAGAGCGCTCACACCGGACGCATGGACCGGGTCAAGCACGCCTTCATGCCGCACAGTCACGACTCCGCCGGCACCGTCGACGAGGCGATGACCGCCTCACGTGACGGCATGCGCGCGCTGTGGATCTCGCTTGCCATCCTCGGCGCCACGGCAGCGGTGCAGGCCGTTGTGGTGTGGATCTCAGGCTCGGTGGCCCTCCTTGGCGACACGGTCCACAATCTCGGCGACGCGCTCACCGCCATACCGCTGGCCGTGGCATTCACCATCGGGCGACGCGCGGCCACCCGGCGCTACACCTATGGCTACGGACGAGCCGAGGATCTGGCCGGCATCCTGATCGTGGTAGCGATCGCGGTCTCAGCGGTTTTCGCCGGTGCTCAGGCAGTGGCGCGACTCCGTCACCCCGAGGCGATGTCCTTCCCGCTCATCGTGGCGCTCGCCGCCCTCGTCGGGTTCGCGGGCAACGAGTTCGTCGCGCGCTACCGGCTCAGGGTCGGTCGCAGGATCGGTTCGGCCGCCCTGGTGGCGGACGGTCTGCACGCCCGAACCGACGGCTACACCTCACTGGCGGTGCTCATCGGTGCTGGCGGCACGATGGCGGGTTTTCCGCTGGCGGACCCACTCGTGGGACTGGCGATCACGGCCGTCCTCTGCCTCGTGCTTCGCGACGCGGCGCGAGAGGTCTATCGGCGGCTGATGGACAGCGTTGACCCTGAGCTGGTCAGCAGGTGCGAGGAGGTGCTCCAAGGCATTGAGGGCGTTGAGCACGTCGGCCAGGTGCGGGTGCGCTGGATCGGCCACGAGCTTCACGCCGACATTGACCTCGTCCTGCCCGACCAGTTCACGCTGCGCCAGGCACACGATGTCTGCGTTGCCGCCGAACAGGCTCTCGTTGTTGCGATTCCGCGGCTGACGTCCGCCGTGATCCACCCCGATCCCCATCTGACTCCCGGCCGGTCACACCACCGAGAGGCCACCCACACTCATCCGTGACGCGTCGGGTTCTTGGCCGCTCCCCAGCCGTGCCAACGCTCGATCTCGATGCGGGCGCTGATCCGTTTGTTGGTCCGGTTGCTGTAGGGCTCGCCGCTGTAGTGGGTCGAAAGCCGGTCGATATCAACCAGATCGGGATCATCGGCCAGCTCAACGACGCGGCCCTGCATGCTCACGTGGGTGTACCAGTCGTCGGCCGCGAGGACGGTCAGACTGATCCGTGGGTCCTCTCGCAGGTAGGCCAGGCGTCGGCGGCTCTCGTCCATGTTCACCAAGATCCGGCCGTCATCTTCGAGCAGGTACCACGTCGCGACCGAGACCGGCTGGCCATCCGGGCGGTTGGAGGTGATCACCGCCGGGTTGGCCTGGGCGACCAGTGCGGCTACGTCGTTCGGCAGGGGTGGGACAGGCATGGGGCCCTCTTCCGCTCGCGACCAACCAGTATCCCATCAAGGCCAGCATCTTCATCTGAGCAGGGGCTCACTGCGCACAGCGCTTGCGCATTGTTACCGGCCAGTAGCATCATGGATGTTACTGACCGGTAACGGTAGTGTGAGCGACCGCCAAGCAGTCTCGATCTGAGCCACGGAGGATCCCGATGGGCCACTACAAGAGCAACGTGCGCGATCTCGAGTTCAACCTGTTCGAGGTCTTCAACCGTCAGGAGATCCTGGGCGCCGGTCCCTACTCCGAGGTGGACCAGGACACCGCCCGCGAGATCCTGCACGAGGTCGCTCGCCTGGCCGAGAACGAGCTCGCCGAGAGCCTCATGGACTCCGACCGCAACCCACCGGTGTTCGACCTGGCCACGAGTTCAGTCACCATCCCGGCGTCCTTCACCAAGTCGTACAAGGCCTACCTCGACGCCGAGTGGTGGCGTCTCGACGTCCCCGCCGAGCTCGGCGGGACGGTCATCCCACCGTCGCTGCGCTGGGCGGTGGCGGAGCTGGTGCTGGGCTCGAACCCCGCCGTGCACATGTACTCCGCCGGCTTCGCCTTCTCCAAGGTCCTCCACAACCTGGGCACCGACGACCAGAAGAAGATGGCGCGCCATATCGTCGACAAGAAGTGGGGCGCCACCATGGTGCTCACCGAACCGGACGCGGGCTCGGATGTCGGCGCCGGCCGAACCAAGGCCGTTCAGCAGGCCGACGGCACCTGGCACATCACCGGCGTCAAGCGCTTCATCACCTCGGCCGAGGCTGACTTCTACGACAACGTCGTGCACTTCGTCCTGGCCCGTCCTGAGGGCGCCGGCGCCGGCACGAAGGGCCTGTCACTGTTCGTCGTCCCCAAGTTCCACGTCGACCTCGAGACCGGCGAGCTCGGTGAGCGCAACGGCGCCTATGTCACGAACCTCGAGCACAAGATGGGACTGAAGGTCTCCACCACCTGCGAGATCACCTTCGGTGACAAGAATCCCGCGGTGGGCACCCTGCTCGGCGACGCTCACGACGGCATCGCTCAGATGTTCCGCATCATCGAGTTCGCCCGAATGATGGTTGGCACCAAGGCAATTGCAACGCTCTCGACCGGCTATCTCAACGCCCTGGACTATGCCAAGCAACGCGTCCAGGGCGCCGACCTGACCCAGATGACAGACAAGTCCGCGGCGCGCGTGACCATCACTCACCATCCCGACGTTCGCCGTTCCCTGATGTTGCAGAAGTCCTATGCCGAGGGCTTGCGCGCCCTGGTCATCTACACCGCGTGCCAGCAGGACATCGTCGACCAGGCGCAGCTGGCCGCCGGCCATGACGGTCTCGACAAGAATTCTCCAGCGGTGATGGCGGGCCGGGTCAACGACCTGTTGCTGCCGATCGTCAAGGGTGTCGGCTCCGAGCGCGCCTGGGTTCTGCTCGGTACCGAGTCGCTGCAGACCTTCGGCGGCTCGGGCTTCTTGCAGGACTACCCGATCGAGCAGTACATAAGGGACGCCAAGATCGACACGCTGTATGAGGGTACGACTGCCATCCAGGGTCTGGACTTCTTCTTCCGCAAGATCATTCGCGACAAGGGCCAGGCCATTGGCCACATCGCGACGCAGGTCCTGGAGTTCGCCAAGGCCGACGACGGCTCCGCCTTCCTCCGCACAGAGCGCGAGCTGCTGGGCAAGGGCCTCGAGGACGTCCAGGGCATCCTCGGCTTCATGGTCGCCGAGCTGATGAAGTCCGACCCGAGCAAGGAGGGCGGCGATGCGGCCAATCTCTACAAGGTCGGTCAGAACACCTCTCGTCTCCTGCTCTGCTCCGGCGACCTGGTTGTGGGGTGGCTGCTGCTGCGCCAGGCGGAGGTCGCCAAGGCTGCCCTCGCCCTGGGCGCCGCGTCGGTCAAGGACCAGAGGTTCTACGAGGGCAAGATCGCGGCGGCGTCGTTCTTCGCCCGCACGGTCCTGCCCAAGATCGCGGCCGAGCGCCAGATCGCAGAAGCCACGGACAACTCACTGATGGCCGTGTCCGAGGACGCGTTCTAGCGAACGCCAGGCGCCCGTTGTCGAGATAGCGCACGCGCGTCACTGATAGCGCAGCATCGCAGGTGCTCGATCAATGACGGACCTGCGCCATGTGGTCACCTTGCGCGGATCAGAGCGGCAGTCTGCGATCGCCCAGGACCGGAAAACTGGTGCGGTAGTCACTGACCACGCTCATGTCGACGTCGACGGTGAGCACCTGCTCGTCGTTGCCTGCCATCACCGCCACATCCCCGGTCGGCAGCACAACCTGGCTGTGTCCACCCATCTCCACGCCCGCGTGCGTGCCCGCCGTGTTGCAGGCCACGACGACGCACTGGTTCTCGATCGCACGTGCGTGGGCGAGCAACGTCCAATGGCGCACCCGTGCTGCTGGCCACGCCGCTGGTATGACGAAAAGCGTTGCGCCAGCGTCAAGCTGGGCCCGGTAGAGCTCAGGGAAACGCAGGTCGTAACACGTGGACAGCCCAGCGCGGGCGGCTCCTTCGCCCGGCGAGGAGTCGGGCACATCGACCATCGAGAGAGCCTCCCCGGCCTCCATCAGCACCGGCTCACCCCGACCGAAACCGAACCGGTGGATCTTGCGATAGGTCGCCACCAACGAACCGTCGGCGGCGAAGACCAGCGAGGTATTCCACAGCCCCTTGCCCTCTGGCCCGCCCGCACCGTCGGCGGGACGCTCGACGATCGACCCCGCGTGCACCATGACACCGGCGTCCCTGGCGGCGGCGGACATCGCCGACGCGACGGAACCGTCAACGGGCTCGGCGCGCTCGGCCCACTGGCGGTATGAGAAGCCCCCCGGCGCCCAGAGCTCTGGCAGCACGACCAGGTCCTGCCCCGCCTGGGCACGGACCAGATCGGCCGCCCGGGTGACCCTGTCAGCGACCGGCTCCCGGTCGTCATACCCGAGCTGGATCACGGCGATGCGCATGTCAGTCTCCGAGGGTCGTGGAGGGTGATGTCGGTGCGGTGGGCTCGGTCCGGCCGGAACGCGCCGAGATCGCCGCCAGATGGGCGTTGTAGGCCTTCAGCTCCGCGTCGTCGTCGCGATCAGCCTTGCGGTCCAGCCGCGTGGTCTCGGCGGCATCGGAACGCACCCACGCCAGGGTAACCAACATGGCCAGGATGAGGGTGGGGAGCTCGCCGACGCCCCAGGCCACGGCGCCCCCGGCTCGTTGGTCCGCAAGCAGATCCACGGCCCAGGGCAGGCGCAGGCTCTGGTAGAAGGTGGGCGCCAGCAACGTCGTTCCGGTCGTCAGGGCGACGCCGAAGAACGCATGGAACGAGATCGTGGCAAAGAGGATGACCAACCGCAGCGACGGCGCCCAGCGCCTGGGACCTGGGTCGACGCCCACCAGCACCCATACGAAGAGATAGCCGGCAAGGAGGAAATGCGTCGTCATCAGAACGTGCCCGGTGTGGGTCCGCAGGGCCAGCTCGAACAGGGGCGAGTAGTAGAACGCGACCAGGCTGCCGAAGAAGATGGCTCCTGCGACGATCGGGTTGCCAATCACCGTAAGGAATTTGGAGTGCACCAGGCCAAGCAGCAGCTCTCGAGGACCCAGGGTCTTGTCGGCTCGCGGCGCAAGCGTACGCAGCGCAAGGGTGACGGGAGCGGCGAGCACCATCAGGATCGGAGCCGCCATCGAGATGGTCATGTGCAGGAGCATGTGAGCCGAGAAGAGGACCCGTCCATAGACGCCCGGCGCCCCGCAGGTGGCCCAGACGAAGATGACCCAGCCCAGGACCCAGCCGATGGTTCGCAAGGCCGGCCATGAGTCGCCGCGAGCGCGCAGCCGACGAACGCCCAGGAGATAGAGGACCACGGCGAGCACGGACATACCGAGCCACAGCCAGTCGATGCGCCAGACGGTAAACCAGTCACTGCCCGAGATCGGGCCCGTCGGTGCGGGATAGCCGGTGAGTGCATAAGCCGCGTCCGCGCTGACGACGGCCATGCCCGGCATGGGGGGTGCGCTGCGTGAAAGCGCCGTCCCGAGGGCGAACGCGGTGCCCATGACGACCAGCTCGATGAGTACCAGACGCCCGAACAGCCGTCCGGCCAGCGGATTCGCGGTGATCCGGCTCACCACACGTGAGCGCTGCTGCCAACCCGCGACGCCGAGTGCGACCAGCGCGACGACCTTGAGGCTCACGAGTGCCCCATAGCTGGACGCCAGGTTGTCGATCGAGCCGATCCGGAGCCAGGCGTTGACGGCCCCGGACACCGCGACGGCGCCGAAGCACCACCCCGCGAGGGTGGAGTACCGCTGGACGCTGACTGCCAGGGCCGCGCCGAGCAGCGGACGCAACATCGCCAGAGCAAGCAGCCCGCCGACCCACACGACCGCCGAGACCAGATGCAGGGCAAGGGAGTTGACCGCAGTGTCGTGGCTGGCTGCGTCCGCGGCGTGACCGGCCAGCGACAGCGGGAGTACCGCAAGGACGCTCAGCACGGCGAGGGCAACCATCCCGGAACGGCGCCGGGTCACGGCTGCACCGGTCGTCACCAACAGAGCCAACGCGGAGCTGATCGCGGCGACCCTCAAGAACTCGATCTGGAGCACGAAGGTCTGGAACTGGTTGGCGAATCCGGGGTCGGTGAGCCTGGTGCCCGACACGCTGGCGAAGGAGAAGACCAGCCCGACGAGCCCGGCCACCACCCACACCACGCCCGAGGCAGCTGCGTATCGGGCCGCGGTCACCCTGCGAGAGGTGTTGCGCGTCTCCGGGATGATCGTGGCGGCCACGAGAAGCAGACCCACCGTGCACGCCGCCGCGAGGTCGTGGATCGCCCGGACAACCGGCAGCCCCCAGCGCACGATCGCGCCCGCATCGGGCAGTCCCGCCACCGGCGCGGCGAAGACGCCACCGAGCAGGCCGGCCGGGACGACCACAGCCACGACGACAGCAGCAGCAAGGATCAATGGAAGCTTCGCGGGGTGCGGACCTGCGCCAGGTACCGTGGTCATGTCAACACCTTAGGGTTGCGGCATGCCTATGCACCCGGCAGCGCCTCAGGGCCTGCCCGACCTCGTCGCGGCCTTCGCGGACACTCTTCAGGCAGTCATCGACCTCGGACGCAGCTGCAGCAAGGAAGACCTCGCCCGGCCCACCGAGTGCCCCGGGTGGACGGTGCACGACCAGATCTCCCATGTCGTCGGCGTCGAGGCGTGGCTTGAGGGGCATCAGGACCCACGGGTGCAGATGCCGCATTACGAGCACATCAGGAACGACCTCGGCAAGCGAGTCGAGTATGCCGTGGAGGTGCGTCGGGGACGCACTGGCGCGGAGGTCGTCACCGAGCTCGAAGATGTTGTGGCACAACGACTCTCGACGCTTCGCAGTCCTGAGCTCACCGACACCAGCATCATCCCCGGGCCATTCGGCCCTGATCAGGGCACCAACGTGCTTCTGCTGCGCATCTTCGATGTGTGGGTTCACGAGCAGGACATCCGGGGAGCGATCGGCCGCCCCGGCAACCTCGACTCCCCGGCGGCGACGGTGGTCGTCAACTCGGTCCTGACCCAGCTGCCGAAGCTGATCGCCAGGGGCGCCGCACTGGAGCCGGGACATTCCGTGGTCATCGACGTCACCGGACCGGTGATGGCTCGGCAGGGCGTTCGCATTGAGGTGGACGAGCAGGGTCGCCCCCGCGGTCACGCGATGTTCAGCGGCGGCGACGTGGTCCCCGGCAACGACTCGCGCGCCTCCGACCAGCAGCCGGACCCTGCGCCGATGATTATCAGCTTGTCCACCGAGGACTTCACCAGGCGGGCAGCAGGCCGGCGTTCGGTGAGCGACACGGCATACAGCGTGGTCGGTGACCAGGCCATCGCCCGTCGGGTCCTGGAAGCGCTCGTCGTCACCCACTGACGAATCGGCAAGAACACTTGGTTGCCCCACGCAAGTTGTTTGTGATACTTGTATGTGGCAAGCAAGTTCCTGCCAAAGGTTCTTTCGGCGACTCTGGAGGCACCATGGCAATCACCCTGGAGACCGCATCCCGGCTCAGCACCGACCTGGTCCGAGTCATGAAGTTGTTCCAGTCCATGCGCCAACACGCACCGAAGCTGCATCCCGGCGTTGAGGCCGCGTCTTACCCGATCCTGTTCAACCTGGTCGGGGAGCCGCGGCGGGTGTCCCTGCTGGCCGAGTGCATCCACTCAGACGCCTCGACGGTGAGCCGGCAGGTGACGATGCTGGCTTCCCACGGGTTGTTGGACAAGGTGGCCGACCCGTTGGACGGCCGCGCCTTTATGGTCTCGCTCAGCGCTGAGGGCGCAGAACTTGTGGAGCGTCTCAAGATCGGGCGCGGCGAGTGGTTCCGCCAGATGCTGCAGGACTGGGAGCCCGCCGACGCCGAGTGTTTCCACGCCTATCTCGAGCGGTTTGCCGCCTCATTCGAGACCTCCAAGGACCAGATCGGGTTCATCACCCTTCCGCCGAGGACGAGCGTCACGTCTGCCGGCGATGCCCTGCCCGACACCACCAGCAAGGAGCAGTAATGGCCACCGCCGCCGCCGCGCCGGCGCCCGCCACCCAAGGGGCGCTCTCGCACAAGCAGATTCTGACCATCCTCGCCGGGTTGATGATGGGGATGTTTCTGGCCGCACTCGACCAGACCATCGTCTCCTCGGCCATGCGCGTCATCGCCGACGACCTCCACGACCTCGCCGGACAGGCCTGGGTCGTCACTGCCTACCTGATCACCTCGACGATCGTCACCCCGCTGTACGGCAAGCTCTCGGACATCTACGGCCGCAAGCGTTTCTTCACCGCGGCCATCGTGATCTTCCTGTTCGGCTCGATCCTGTGCACCTTCGCCACGTCGATGCCGATGCTGGCGAGCTTCCGGGCCGTCCAGGGTCTAGGTGCCGGTGGCCTCTTCTCTCTGGCCCTGGCCATCATCGGCGACATCGTGCCGCCACGTGAGCGCGCCAAGTACCAGGGCTACTTCCTCGCGGTCTTCGGCACCTCCAGCGTCCTTGGTCCCGTCGTCGGGGGCTTCTTCGCGGGTCAGTCCCACATCCTGGGCATCACCGGCTGGCGCTGGGTCTTCCTGGTCAACGTGCCGATCGGCCTTGCCGCACTCTTCGTGGTGGACCGCACCCTGCACCTGCGTCATACCCGCCTTGACCACCGCATCGACTTCGGCGGCGCCGCCGCGCTGACCGTTGGGCTTGTCCCGCTCCTGCTCGTCGCCGAGCAGGGTCGCGAATGGGGTTGGGGCTCCGGTCGGTCGCTTGCTTGCTACGGCGTAGGTCTGATCGGCCTGATCGCGTTCTTCCTGGTCGAGCGGGCGATGGGCGCGGAAGCGCTGCTGCCGCTGCGCCTGTTCAAGAACAAGACCGTGGGGGTCGCCTCCATCGCCTCGGTCGTCCTGGGCATGG
>JBBQUB010000017.1:0-21623 GCA_038212865.1 Actinomycetales bacterium | reverse complement strand
GGCTGGAGAAGATGGCCGGCGACGACCGGATCGAGGTCCGGCTGAACACCGACTTCTTCGACCCGTCCCAGGAGGTCAACAAGGCCAACGTCGTCGGCAACATCCCCGTCGTCTACACCGGGCCGGTCGACCAGTTCTTCGACTACGCCCACGGCAGGCTCGGCTGGCGCACCCTGGACTTCGAGCGCCAGGTCATGGCGACTGGCGACTTCCAGGGCACCTCGGTCATGAACTACGCCGACCCGGACGTGCCCTACACGCGCATCCACGAGTTCCGCCACTTCCACCCCGAGCGCGACTACCCGGCCGACAAGACCGTGCTCATGCGCGAGTACTCGCGCTTCGCCAGCGGCGAGGACGAGCCGTACTACCCGGTCAACACCCCGCAAGACCGCGAGCAGCTGTTGAAGTACCGCGACCTGGGCAGGCTTGAGAGCGGAGTGCTGTTCGGTGGGCGGCTGGGCACCTACAAGTACCTCGACATGCACATGGCGATCGGGGCCGCGCTGAGCATGGTCGACAACACGCTGACGCCGCACTTCTCCAAGGGCGCCCGGCTCGAGAGCGGCGGGGTCGACAAGTGAGCGCGTGATTAGCACCTGGGCTCCCGCCCTCGCCCCCGCCCTGGTGGCGGCGGTGCTGCTCGTGGTGCCCGGGCTCATCGTCAACCTCGGTCTGGGCGCTCGCGGTTTCGATGCGTTGGGCCTGGCGCCGCTGACCTCTTTGGGCGTGCTCGCGATCGCCACGCTCCTCGTGCCTGTGGTCGTCGGCCGGTGGAGTCTTGCCGCGGTGGCTGCGTCACTGGCGCTGCTGACCCTGGTGGCCGTGCTGGGGCGCGTCGCCATCACGTTGTGGACCGGTAGCGGAGCCCGCGGCCGACCGGCGCTCTCGCTCCGCACCGCATGGCGAGTGGTGCTGGATCGTTGGCCGGCCACCACGAGGTCGATGTCACAGCGGTGGATGCCGCGTCGCCGGACGATCTGGTGGCTCGCGTCCGCCGGGTTGGCCTCCGCGCTCGTTGCGGCAAACTTCGTAGTCGGGGTGCGCGACCCCAGTCTGCCTTCGCAGACGATCGACGCCGGCTTCCACTACAACGCGGTGCTTGCCGTCCTGCACTCCGGCTTCCCTGACGGGGGTCACGTCGGCGCGGCCTCCGGCGCCGCAGCCACGGCGTGGTACCCACCGTTGTGGCACGACCTGACAGCGCTGACCAGCACCCTGACAGGGGCCAACGTCGTCATCGGCGCCAACGCGCTCGGTTGGGCCATCGGCGGTGTGGTCTGGCCCTTGTCGATGGTCTGGCTGTGCTCGCGCATCCTTCCGCACGCACGGCTGATCACCACCCTGGCGCTCGGCCTGGCCAGCGGCGCGATCTCGTTGTTCCCCTACCTCATGTTGAGCTTCGGCGTGCTGTGGCCGAACGCGCTGTCGCTGGCGGCCCTGCCGGGTGCCATCGCGCTGACGTTGATGGTGCTGCATCTGGTGCCGCGGTCCGCCCACGCGCAGGACGACATCAGCACCGCCGGTGTTGCCGCCGATGGCGCAGTACTCAGTGAGGTTGAGGCTGCTGCCGTTCTGCGGGGGGCCGCACTCGGGCCCGGACTGAGCTGGTGGACGGTGCTGTCAGTGGGGTTCCTGGGGTTGTTGGGGATGTTCTTCGCGCACCCTGGCGCGCTGTTCGCCCTGGGCATCTGGGCGGTGGTGGGTGCCCTGCTGCTCTCGGCGCAACTGGTGGTCAGGAGCCGTGCGCGCGGCCCTCGCCAGGTGCGGCGCTCGCTGCTGTGGCTCCTGCTGGGTTGGTCGGCCGGCCTTGGCCTCTGGGCGGCGATGAACCTGGTCCCGGTGTTGAACGCCGTGCGAGACAAGAACTGGGTCGAGTTCGAGACCATGACGCAGGCCATGGGTCAGGCGCTGACCATCTCGAGCGTGATCACCAAGGCGCACTGGGTCCTTGGTGCCGCCACGGTGTGGGGCTTCGCCCGGTTGCTCAAGGTTCCCAGGCTGCGCTGGTTGCTGTTGAGCCACGTCCTCCTGATCTACCTGTACATGCTCACTGCCGGGTCGGCGGGCACGTTGGCTCGTGAGCTGACCGGCTTCTGGTACAACGACGCCCAGCGGGTCGCCGCGTTGATCCCGATGACCGCGGTGCCGCTGGCCGCACTCGGCCTGACCAGCGCGGCAGATGCGCTCGCTCGTGTCGTCCGCCGGGCGTCTTCGGACGTTCTCGGCCGGACGCTCTCCTCGCGCCGTGCCCTGGGCGTCG
Source organism: Actinomycetales bacterium (assembly GCA_038212865.1). Classification (GTDB taxonomy): domain Bacteria; phylum Actinomycetota; class Actinomycetes; order Actinomycetales; family Dermatophilaceae; genus UBA4719. The sequence goes on along the minus strand of JBBQUB010000017.1, from coordinate 19,360 downwards.
CCTGCCTGGGGATGTTGGCGTTCTCTGCCGTCGTCCACCCCATCGGGTGGGGCGTCGGCCAGGGGGCGGTGATCCTCCAGGATCGCTACTCGAACCAGAACCTGTCCCACCACCTGGTCACCGCAGACGAGCAGGTGCTGTATGAGAAGCTCGCCACTCAGCTACCGGCCGGCGAGACGGTTCTGGGCAGCCCCTTCACCGGAGCCCAGTTCTCCGCCATCTGGTCGGGGCATGGGGTGGTCATCCCGCACACCACCTCGAACCCCCCTCCGGACGTGGCGCTGGTCACCGAGAACCTCAGCGCGTTCACGACCAACCCCAAGGTGTGCGCCGCGATGAAGCGCCTCAAGGTGGGGGCCGTCGTGGACGACTCGGACCTCTACCAGCCCAGCGACATCCGACAGGCTGACTACATGGGGCTGGTCAACCTGGCTGGCACACCCGGGCTGACCGTGATCGACAGCGGGGTCAGCGCAGTGGTCTACCGCGTCGGGGACTGCCAGAGCTGAGCGCCCTCAGATCAGGTCCCACGTCAACGGCGTGCCCCGCGAGACGTCGACGCTGAAGCATCGGCCCAGTGCGATCTCGATCTGCTCGGGGGCCAGACCACCCGAGGGCCGGATCGAGCGCACGTTCTCGCGGGTGACCGTGTCTCCGGCCCGCACATCCGCCACGACAAACAGTGACCGGCGAAGTCGCAGCACCGCCTGCTCGGACTCGGTCGGACCCACCCTGGCCGGGCTGATCGAGGACAGCCGGGCCGCCTCGGCCTCATGAGTGAGCAGCGTGAGCTCCTCAGGGTTCAGAGAGAACTCGGAGTCGACGCCGCCGTCCGCGCGGTCCAGGGTCACATGCTTCTCGATGCACACTGCGCCCAGGGCCACCGCCGCGATGGAGACGCCGATGCCGCGAGTGTGGTCCGACAGGCCGACCGGGACGCCGAAGGCCTGTTCGAACAACGAGATGTTGCTCAGGTGTGCGTCCTCGGGCAGCGCGGGGTAGGACGACGTGCAGGCCAGCAGGATCAGCTGTGAGCAGCCGCCGTCGCGCGCGGCGCTCACCGCTGCGTCGATCTCGCGAAGGGTCGCCATGCCGGTGGACATGATCATCGGCTTGCCGGTGCTGGCGATCTCACGGATCAACGGCAGGTCCACGATCTCGGCGGAGGCGGTCTTGTAGACCTCGACCCCGAGGTCCTCGAGCAGGGCGATGGCAGTCGGGTCGAAGGGGCTGGAGAACGGCAGCAGCCCCTGTTCGCGGGCCCGCTCGAAGATCGGCTGGTGCCACTCCCAGGGCGTGTGCGCCTCCTGGTACAGCTGGTAGAGGTTGCGGCCGCCCCACAACCCGTGCTCGTCGCTGATCCGGAACGCCGGGGTGTCGACATCGATGGTGATGGTGTCCGGCGTATAGGTCTGGATCTTCAGTGCCTGGGCGCCGGTCTTGGCGACCGCGTCAACGATCTGCAGGGCGCGCTCGAGATCACCGTTGTGGTTGCCCGACATCTCGGCAATCACGAACGGACGCTCGCCCCGGCTGATCGTGTGCGATCCGATGGTCACCGAAGGATGAGAGGTCACGCGCGAAGCCTACGTCGCGGCCCCGGTCCAGAGCGCGATCAGGTAACGATGCCGTGATAGGTAACGCTGCCGTGATACGGAAGTGATAGAAGTGAACTTGCGGGTGGGATCGGCCAAAATGGGGCGCTTGCGCCAGGTGTGGCCGTATCTTGGAACCAGTTGTGCTCACGAGCAAACATAGGGGGGTGTCGTAATCGGGCGCGCAAGGCTGCCGCACGTATGGGGTGTGTTCGCCTTGGCGAGCGTGCTGGCGATAACGCCGATGGTCACCGGATTCCCGCAGATCTCCACGCAGGCCAGGCCGCATCCGGTCCGGACCCAGCGCCATGAGGTGGGCTTCGTGAAGGCATCTGTGGCCTCGTTGCGGGTCGCCAGGAGCGCCACCCGCTCGGCCCAGGACACGCCCTTTGGCTCGGACCCGATCAGCACCGCCCGGTCAGCGGCAGTCACTGCGGTGCAGGACGTCCCGGGTGATCTGGCGGTTGTCGGGGTGACCTGGCCGAAAGAGGCGGTCACCGCCGAGGACCAGTTCCAGATCCGCACCTTGGCCGGCGCGACGTGGAGCGAGTGGCAGACCTTCGGTGTCGAAAACGCAGACGGGCCGGACCCGGCAGAGGCGGCGACCGCCACCAGGGGGACCAGTCCGTACGTGGTGACCGGTGCCTCGAAGTTCGAGGTGCGCTCCCTCACGAAGGACCCGACGGCACCCACTGCGGCGACGGTCCAGGTCGTCGATCCGGGCACGTCGGGCGCCGACGACGTGCGTCCTGCTCCTGGAGCGGCAGCGGCAGCAGCGGCCAGGCCGCAGATCTACACGCGGGCCGACTGGGGCGCCAACGAGAGCCTGCGACGGGGGACCCCGTCATACGGTCGGGTGCAGCTCGGTTTCGTGCACCACACGGTGAGCTCCAACACCTACACGGCGGCCCAGGTGCCGGCCATGATCCGTGGCATCTACGCCTATCACGTGCAGGCGCAGGGGTGGAGCGACATCGGCTACAACTTCCTGATCGACCGCTTTGGCCGGACCTGGGAGGGTCGCTACGGCGGCATGGACAAGGCTGTCGTCGGCGCGCAGACCGTGAACTACAACTCGGTGTCCACGGGCGTCTCGGCCATCGGCAACTTTGACGTCACCGGCGTCCCGCAGGCAATGACGGATGCGTTCAAGCGGATCTTTGCGTGGAAGCTCAACCGGAGCGGTATTCCGGCAACCGGCACCGTTGTGGCGAATGGCAAGTCTTTCCAACGGATTTCGGGTCACCGCGATGGTTTTCAAACCGCCTGCCCGGGACGCTATCTCTACGCCAAGCTGCCCGAGATCCGTGCCGGCGCGTCTGCTCTCATCGGTGCCCAAGGGCGCAGCACCATCACCAGGGACGTGGACCTGAACGGCTCCTCCGACTTCCTCAGTTACAACCTCAGCGCGGACGGCACGTCGATCGATGGCCCGGTCTCCCTGCTGGCGAGCGGTGCGCGGCCGCCCGTGGCCCGTGGCGCGGCGATCGGCGTCGGGTGGAACAGCCTGCGCAATGTCAGCCTGACACCGGATCTCAACGGAGACGGCAAGGTGGACATCATCGCCCAGGACCTGGCCGGCAACCGTCTGCGGATCTATCTCGGGAACGGCAGGGGTGGCTTCGCCGGGGTCCTCTACCGAGGCGTCGGCTGGAATATCATGACGCGCATCATCGCGGCCCGCGACCGCAACCGTGACGGCCGCAACGACATCCTGGCGACCAATACCAAGGGCCAGCTGTTCTTCTATCCCGGCAACGGAGCAGGATCGGTGACCGCCGGACGGCTCATCGGCAACGGCTGGAACACCATGAGCTCCATCACCACAGCCGGAGACCTCAACGGAGACAGGATCCCCGACCTGCTGGCCACGCGCACCTCTGATGGCGTCCAGCTGATGTATGCCGGCCGCCCGGACGGTTCGCTCCGTGGTGGCGTCCGATGGGGCGATGGCTGGGGGACGTTCACGACAGTGGTCGGCGGCTCCGACCTCGACGGTGATCGCTACCCGGACGTCTACGCGCGGCTCGGTGATGGCATGAGGACCTACTCCTCGGACAGGAGTGGTCGGTTGGTTCGCTACACCCCCTGGGGTGCGGGCTGGCAGGGCTACACCCAGCTCTCCAGCGGTGCTGACTGGAGCGGCGACGGCGTTGCCGACCTGTTAGCGGTCAACCCGTCGGTGAGCAGAGGAGCGCTGATCCTGCACACCGGCACGGGTGTGCGTGAGTTCCGAACTCTCCCGGCTGCCATCCCGAGGGTTCCGGGCGCCAACCTCGTGCGCCTGGTCGGAGACGCCAACGGTGACGGCTATGTCGATGCGGTGGCGCGGGTCTTCACCACCAACACCCTGGTCCTCCTGCTCGGTGGCGCGGGAGGGACGTTCGCGGCGCCGGTCCCGATCGGCAGCGGATGGAACGGTTTCAACCTCCTTGAGCCTGCGGGTGACTATGACTATGACGGTGTGCCGGACCTGATAGCCCGCAACTCGATGGGCCAGCTGTTGCTCTATCCGATGAATGGCTCGCTCGGGTTCAAGGAGCGACTGACCATCGGCGTCGGGTGGCAGGGCATGTTGAGCGTGATCGGGGCCGGTGCGTTCAACGGCGACGCCACCGGTGACGTCATCGCGCTTCGGGCCATCGACCATGCGCTGATTTCCTACCGTGGTTCTGGGCCTGGCCCGCTGTCGGGGGCGTTGGTCATGGCGAAGGCCCAGAACGACATCATCCAGATCCTGGGCGTCGGCGACTACACCGGTGACGGTGCAGCCGACGTGATGGCGCGTGGTCGGGACGGGAGGCTGTGGGCCTACCCCGGAAACGGCAAGGGCGGTCTGGGCACCCGGCAAACGGTTCGCGGTGGAGAAGGCGCTGGGCATGTTCTTGGCTGATGGATGAACGGCCTCTCTGCTGTCCTGCCTTAGGGTGCACTGGTGAGCGAGCTGTCCGGATGAGCCCTGAGGTGCCACCCGGTGACGGGTCGGCCGGGTCGGCCCCGCGGGGCTGGCTGCTGCGCGTCGTTCGAGACCAGCGCGTCGCGTTCCTGATCGTTGGGGCGGTCAACACGGTCTTCGGATTTCTCTGCTTCGCCGGGTTCCTGTTCATTCTGGGCCACCAGCTCTATCTGGTGGCGCTGGTGTGCGCGCACGTCGTCAGCGTGCTCTTCGCCTTCGTGCTCTATCGGTTCCTGGTCTTCCGGGTCCGGGGTCACGTCCTGTCGGATCTCTGGCGGTTCGAGACGGTCTATCTCTCGGCGTTGGCGGTCAACTTCGCCTTGCTGCCGCTCCTGGTCGAGTTCGCTGATCTACCCGTGCTTCTGGCGCAGGCCATGATCGTGTTCATCACCTCGGTGATGAGCTGGGTGGGACACAAGCGGTACTCGTTCCGGCGTTCTTTGCCCTCCGAAAGGCCCCGCCGGTGACCAGCGACGCGACTCCCGCCGGGTCCATTGCCCCCCGGTCCATCCCGCGGGTCTCCATCGTCGTGCCCTCGTACAACAACGCCAGCTTTATCGAGGAGACGATGGACTCGATCCTGGGCCAGACCTTCGAGGACTTCGAGCTGGTGGTGGCCGACCACTCCAGCTCGGACGGGACCTGGGAGCGGCTGCAGCGCTACGGTGCCGATCCGCGGGTGCGACTGCTGCAGACCGAGACCGGGGGAGGCGCGCCACGCAACTGGGAGCGGGTCACCGCCGAGGCGCAAGGTGGTCTGGTGAAGCTGGTATGCGGGGACGACCTCATCCACCCGGACTGCCTCCGCCTCCAGGTCGAGGCGATGGACGCCAACCCGTCGGTCGTCCTGGTGGCCGCGAGGCGTGATCTCATCGACGCCCGTGGTGGCCTGGTCAAGGCTTGCCGGGGCCTGGCCGGGCTCACCGGGCGCGTGCCCGGAAGGGTGGCGGTACGGCATACCGTCGTGGCTGGCTCCAACATCTTCGGCGAGCCGGCCTGCGTGCTGATCCGGCGCGAGGCCCTCGAGCGGGCCGGCGGCTGGGACGGCCGGCACCCTTACGTGATCGACGAGGCCACCTATGTCAACGTCCTGCTCCGGGGCGACTTTTTCGGGATCAGCGCAGCGTTGGCGGCTTTTCGGCTGAGCAGCTCGCAGTGGAGCGTGCACCTGGCTCGCGAGCAGTCCAGCCAGGTGGTCGGTTTCCACCACCAGCTGGCCGATGAGGCGCCTGGGTTGCTCAGCAGGGCGGACCTGTGGCGAGGCGACGCCATGGCACGGGCGATGGCCTACGTCCGGCGCCTGGCCTATGTCTGGGTGGGACGTCGCATGCACGCGTCGACCCCGGCGGACGCCACGAGATCCAGGTGAGCGCCAGCACGGCTGGACTAGGCTCACGAACGTGTCCGACTCGATGAGCGCTCCAGGGCCAAGGCCCCACCGCATCTCGATCGTCATCCCGGTCTATCAGGGTGAGCACACGCTGGCGGCCCTGGTCAAGGAGATCGCGCTGCTCGCGGTGCCGAACTCGACCCCTGACGGCCACGAGTTCCAGGTCGTCGAGCTGCTCCTGGTGAACGACCACGGTCCTGACCGTTCCGACGCGGTGATCCGCGAGCTGGCCGGCGCGCACGACTTCGTCCGTCCGGTCTGGCTCAGCCGCAACTTCGGCCAGCATCCGGCAACGTTGGCCGGCATGGCCTCCTCCAGTGGCGACTGGATCGTGACCATGGATGAGGACGGCCAGCACGACCCCGCCGACATCGGTGCCTTCCTGGACGTCGCGCTCAAAGAGGGCTCGCAGCTCGTCTATGCCGATCCGGTCAACCGGCCGCCACACCACATGGCGCGCAACGCCAGCTCCCGCCTGGTCAAATGGGTCTTCTCAACCTTCCTGACGGGGAGCAACGACGGCACCTTCCAGAGCTACCGGATGATCCTTGGCGAGATTGGGAGAAGCGTTGCCGCGTATGCCGGTTCGGGGGTTTATCTGGACGTCGCCATGGGTTGGGTCGCCGGTTCGCCCGCGTCGTGTCCGGTGCGGCTGCGGGGCGAGGGGGACCGGCAGTCGGGCTACTCCACCAGGCGGCTGCTGTCGCACTTCTGGCGACTGGCCCTCTCCAGCGGCACACACGCCCTGCGTATGGTCAGCGCTCTGGGCGTGCTGTTCGCCGTTGGGGGCGTTGCCTACGCCATCTATCTGGTCGTGGTTCGTCTCATCTCGGACGCGACGCCCGACGGCTGGACCTCCACCATGGTCCTGGTGCTGGTGAGCACCGGCGCGATCCTGTTCTCGCTCGGCATCATCGCGGAGTACGTCGGAGTCGCGGTCAACATGGCCATGGGCAAACCGCTCTATCTCATCGTCGGCGACTCCAAAGATGGCCCGCTGGGCCGACCCGGACACGGTCGACCGGGACACGGTCGAACGGGACATCAAGGTCCTGGCACGACGTGAGGTCGGGACCTGCGTTGACCTGGGTCGTCGGACGTGGGGGTCTGCTCGGTCGCAGCGTTGAGACCGCGCTGACGACGGCTTCGTGGCGCCCTCCCGGACCCATCTTGTGGTCGGCGCCTTCTGGCGCTACCGGGCTGCGCGACCAGGCGGCGCAGTTCTTGCGGGCGGCCGGTGAGCAGCCCTGGTCGGTGGCATGGTGTGCCGGCGCCGCGGTGATGGGCGCATCCGCCACGGAGCTGGAGCTGGAGCTGGCTGCGCTGCGCGAGACGCTCGACGCGCTCGCCGCGGCCCCACGGGGGAGCGACGGAGCGTTCTTCTTCGCCTCCTCTGCGGGTGGGGTCTAGGCAGGGGTGGGCACTCCGCCGTATGACGAGTCCTCCCCGGTGCATCCGCTCGCGGCGTACGGCCAGGCCAAGCTCGATGCTGAGGCGCTGGTCACTGCCTGGAGCGCCAGCAGCGCTACGCCGTCGCTGATCGGCCGGATCGGCAACATCTATGGCCCCGGCCAGAACCTGGCCAAGGCCCAGGGTCTGATCTCCCAGATCTGCCGCAGCCACCTCACCGGCCAGCCCCTGTCGATCTACGTCTCGCTGGACACTTTGCGCGACTACCTCTTTGCGCCTGACTGCGCGGACCTGGTCGTCGCGGGTTTGGCCCGCCTGAGGCAGGAGCAGTCGGCGGCAGCGCCAACGGTGGTCACCAAGATCCTGGCCTCCCAGCGTGCCATCACCATCGGTGCGGTGTTGGGCGAAATGCGCCGGATCTTCAAGCGATCACCACGCATCGTGCTCGGGGCGTCACCAGTGTCGGCCGTGCAGGCCAGGGATCTGAGCCTGCGCTCCCGGGTCTGGCCCGAGCTTGACCGCCGCACGCTTACCCCGCTGCCTGCCGGGATCGCCGCCACAGCCGCCGACCTGCAGCGCAAGCTCCAGGCGGGGGTGTGGGCAGGACGTGAGTTGTCAGAACCAGGTTGAGCCATGACTCAACGACGACCTGACAACTCAGGCTGAACGCGACGTCCCCGATCGGCAGGCCGAGTTGTCAGAACCAGGTTGAGCCATGACTCAACGACGACCTGACAACTCAGGCTGAAACACGCTGGTCAGCCTGAAACACGCTGGATCAGCAGCAGCGGGCCTGAGGGTGGTTCTCTGTGTGCTCGGCCCGGTGCCTTTCGAAGTCTCGGCGGGACATCGGCTCGACGCCCTCGCGTCGGCAGCGCTCGAGGTACTCGTCCCATTTGGCCTCGCCGGTCGACTGCTTGAGGAACCACAGGATCCCGCGTCCGGCCCGCAGCGCGAGAGTTCTCATCGCCGTCTACCCGAGCTCGTCAGCTCACGCTGGGACTGCTGATACTCGCGGATGGCTTCCTTCTCCTCCGGGGTGGCGAAGATCTCCGCCGCATCGACGAGGTGCGACGGCTGGTGGGGGACCTCACTGGTCGGGAGCCCACCCAGTTTCGCCGCCTTGATCCAGACCGGGATCGCACTGGCGATCACGATGAGGGTGAGCAGCGCGAAGAGCGCCTGAAGGACGCCGTCCACAGTGGCGTTGGTAACAATCAGGCTCATCTCGTCCAGGCTCTTCGCGGGCTTGAGCAGCTTGCCCTGGTCGAGAGCGGTCTGGTAGAGGTTGCGCTGGGAGAAGAAGCCGATCTTCGCATCACCGGAGAACACCTTCTGCCAGCTGGCAGTCATCGTGATGATGAGGTCCCACGCGAGGGGGATGCCCGGAACCCAGGCGTACCTGAGCTTCCCGTGCTTGATGAACAACGTCACGCACAAGGCCAGCGCGATGGCCGCAAGCAGCTGGTTGGAGATACCGAACAGCGGCAACAGCTGGTGGATGCCACCGAGCGGGTCGTTGACGCCGACCCACAGCATGTATCCCCACAAGCCCACCACGGCGGCGCTGGCCGACCAGGCGGCGGGCTTCCAGGAGACGTCGGCGTACTTTGGCCACACGTTGCCGATCGTGTCCTGAAGCATGAAGCGGCCGACGCGGGTGCCGGCGTCGACGGCGGTGAGGATGAACAACGCCTCGAACATGATCGCGAAGTGGTACCAGAACGCGGCGAGGCTCCCGCCGAACGCCTTCGTGAACACCAGCGAGATCCCGAAGGCGAGGGTGGGCGCGCCACCGGTGCGGGAGATGAGGGTGGTCTCCTGAACGGACTGTGCCGCGGCGGCGAGGTCGGCCGGGCTGATGGTCATGCCGAGGGTGCCGATGAACTGCGCGGCCGCGGCCGGCGTTCCACCCGTGGCGCCGGCGGGGCTGTTGATCGCGAAGTAGATTCCCTGGTTGATGACGGAGGCGGCGATCAGCGCGCTGATGGCGACGAACGACTCCATCAGCATGCCGCCGTAGCCGATCATCCGGACCTGGCTCTCCTTGCCGATCATCTTGGGCGTGGTGCCCGAGGCGATCAGTGCATGGAACCCGGACAAGGCGCCGCAGGCGATCGTGATGAACACGAACGGGAACAGCTTCCCGGCGAACACCGGGCCGTGGCCAGTGCTCGCGAAGACCGAGACTGCCGGGCTCGCGAGCATCGGACGGGCGATGACGAGCCCGACCGCAAGGAGCGCGATGACGCCGATCTTCATGAATGTGGACAGATAGTCACGCGGGGCCAGCAGCATCCACACCGGCAGGATGGAGGCCAGGAAACCGTAGACAACCAGAGCCAGGACCAGCGCGTTCGGCGAAAGGGTCAGTACGTCGGCCAGACCCATCTGCTCGACGTAGTTGCCGCCGATGATCGCCGCCAGCAGCATGACAACGCCGATCACGGTGACCTCCATGACCCGACCCGGCCGCAGGTAGCGCAGGTAGTAGCCCATGAAGAGCGCGATCGGGATGGTGAGCCCGATCGAGAAGACACCCCAGGGGGATCCGACGAGGGCGTTGACCACCACGAGGGCAAGCACCGCAAGGATGATGATCATGATCGCGAAGACTGCGATCAGTGCTGCCACACCGCCGATGGTGCCGATCTCCTCGCGGATCATCTGCCCGAGGCTCTTGCCGTTACGGCGCATCGAGAAGAAGAGCACCACCATGTCCTGGACTGCGCCGGCGAAGATCACGCCCACGATGATCCAGATCGTGCCTGGCAGATAACCCATCTGGGCGGCGAGCACCGGGCCGACGAGCGGGCCGGCGCCGGCAATGGCTGCGAAGTGGTGACCGAACAGCACCCTCCGGTCGGTCACGTCGTAGTCGACGCCGTTCTGGAGGCGTTCGGCTGGGGTGGCCCGAGTGTTGTCGACGCCGAGCACCTTGTAGGCGATGAAGCGGGAGTAGAACCGGTAGGCGATCGCATAAGACGAGAGCGCGGCGAACAGGATCCACAAAGCGGAGACATTCTCGCCGCGGGCCAGGGCCAGAACCGTCCAGCAGATCGCGCCGACCACGGCGACGGCCCCCCAACCCGCCATTGACTTGGGCGTCATCTTTGGCGCCGTTTTCTGTGGAGAGGTGTCAACTGACATGCGGGAGTCCTCCGAGTATTAACGTCAGATGGGGCAGCACAAATATACACTCCGGTGTCACCTCAAACTAGGGCGTTCCGTGCGCACAATAGGGTGGGCATCGTGCCTGAAACGAGCACCGAGAAGCGCTGTCCCGCCTGCCTGAGCGATGCCCGGGCCGAGGTGCTGTCCGTCCGCGAGAACATGTTCGGCATCCCGGAGAAGTTTGACTATTCGGTGTGCGGCAACTGCGGCAGTCTCGCCCTGATCTCGATTCCCCCCGACATGGCGTCTTACTACCCCAAGAACTACTACTCGGTGGATCTGGACCCGGAACGCGCACTGGGCACGCTGGGCGTTCGGCAGTTCGCGCAGGTGGTCATCGGTTCGGTTCTGTGGGGCGACGGCCTGCTTGCTGGCATTGCCGCGGCGGCCATTCCCCGTCGACAGCTCCGGACCCTGGTCTCGGTGCTTCGCTCGATTCGACGGGCGGGCCTGATCCATGGCAAGGGGACGCGCGTCCTGGACGTCGGTTGCGGCTCAGGCATGTTGGTCTTCGCTCTGGGCCTGGCCGGCGTGAAGGACGTAACCGGGGTGGACCCGTTCCTGTCCGCTGAACGGGACTTGAGCACCGGGGGGCGGTTGAAACGACAGGGCCTGAGCGAGGTAGAGGGCCGATACGACCTCATCATGTTCCACCACAGCTTCGAGCATGTCGCCGAACCAGAAGCCATCCTGCGGGAGGCACTGGAACGGCTCACGCCGCGAGGACGGATCTTGATCCGGATGCCAACCCCCTCCAGCCACGCGTTCCTGACGTATGGCGCAGCCTGGGTTCAGCTCGACGCGCCCCGTCACCTCGTGGTGCTCTCCCGACAAGGGTTGGACAGCCTGTGCGGACGGCTTGGCGCCGACATCATCTCGGTCGATGACGATTCGACGGGTTTCCAGTTTTGGGGCAGCGAGCAGTACGCCCTCGGCATACCTCTCATGCACGGGCGGTCGGTCATGACCGACCCGCGGGGTGCCCCGTTCTCCAGGGCGCAGCTCAAGGGTTGGGAAAGGCAGGCCGTCGCTCTCAACACGGCAGGAGAAGGCGATCAGTGCGCCTGGGTGATCCGACCGGGGACCAGCAGTGGCCCTGGCGGGACCGACCGAACCTGACTCAGGTCAGGTCGACGGTGAAGGCGGGCCCGGTGGCAGCCTTGATGTCGTCTTCGGTCACGCCGTCCGCGAGCTCGCGCAGGACCAGGCCGTGGTCGGTGACGTCCATGACGCACAGGTCGGTGATGATGCGCTGGACGACGCGTTTGCCGGTCAGCGGCAATGAGCAGTCCTGGACGATCTTGTGGCTTCCGTCCCTGGCGACGTGCTCCATCAGGACGATGACCTTCTTGGCGCCGTGGACCAGGTCCATCGCCCCGCCCATGCCCTTGACCATCTTGCCGGGGATCATCCAGTTGGCGATGTCGCCGCTTTCGGAGACCTGCATAGCGCCCAGGATTGCGGCGTCGACCTTGCCGCCACGGATCATCCCGAAGCTGGTCGCGGAGTCGAAGAACGAAGCGCCCTTGCGCAGGGTGACCGTCTCCTTGCCAGCGTTGATCAGGTCCGGATCCTCTTGCCCCTCAACGGGATAGGCGCCGATTCCCAGGATGCCGTTCTCGGACTGCAGCACCAGCTCGACGTCGTCGGGGACGTAGTTGGGCACCAGGGTCGGCAGGCCGATCCCGAGGTTGACGTAGTCGCCGTCGGAGAGCTCTGCGGCGGCGCGGGCGGCCATCTGCTCACGGTTCATTGCCATGTGATCAGGCCTTCCCGGTCGCGTCGGCCCTGGGCTGGACCGTCCTGCGTTCGATCCGCTTGTCGGCAGCTTGCTCTGGTGTCAGTGGCAGGACCCGCTGGACGTAGATGCCTGGCAGGTGCACTGCGTCGGCGTCGATCTCGCCGGGTTCGACCAGGTGCTCGACCTCGGCGATGGTGATCCGTCCGGCCATCGCCACCAGCGGGTTGAAGTTGCGTGCGGACTGCCGGAACACCAGGTTGCCGTGCCGGTCGCCCTTCCAGGCGCGGACCAGACCGAAGTCGGTGCTGATCGCGTTCTCCAGCACGAACTCCTTCTTCTGGCCGTGCCAGTCCATCTCGCGGGTCTCCTTGGGGGGCGACGCGGTGCCGATCGACCCGTCCGGGGCGTAACGCCACGGCATACCGCCGTCTGCGACCTGTGTGCCGACCCCGGTCGCCGTGAAGAAGGCGGGTATGCCGGCCCCACCGGCGCGCAGCTTCTCGGCCAGCGTGCCCTGCGGGGTGAGCTCGACCTCGAGCTCACCGGTGAGGAACTGCCGCTCGAACACCTTGTTCTCGCCTACATAGGAGGCGATCATGCGGCGAATCCGCTTGTCCTTCAACAGGATTCCCAAACCCCAGTCGTCGACCCCACAGTTGTTGGAGACGGCCTCGAGATCGGTCACGCCGAGCTTGTGGATCTCGGCAATGAGCACGCTGGGGACACCGCAGAGGCCGAAGCCACCCACTGACAGCGATGAACCATTGACGATCCCGGCGATCGCTTCGGCTGGGCTTGAGACGACTTTGTCCATGCGGTGGACTCTAGCCGTCCGCGCCTCGGGGGTTCGCTGGGTCCCAGCTGAACGGCCCAGCACGGCCTGCCCCTCACGTGAGTCCCGCGTCCTTTGCGTCGAAAGAGGAATTACAGATCTGTAGTTCAGCCAAACTGGTTGCGGCGAATGGGACAGGAACGGAAAACTGTTACTAATGGTGTTATTGGGATTGAAGTGACGTATGAGGGGGACCCACGAGATGTCCGTACGAACGCGACTCGTCACGCTGAGCGGTGCTGTGCTGGCCGTTCCGCTGATGGCTGTCGGTGCGGCGTCGGCGGCCCAGGCGGCCACCCCCCTTCCGGCGCCGGTAGCCCCCGTGCCGCCGACCAAGGCCCTTCCCGCTGCGCTCGACATCTTGACTCCCTACGAAGCGCAGGTGTCCTGCGACCCTCGTGACAAGCCCGGCGTGGCCGCCTTTGCCGCGCTGATGAAAGCCAACTACAAGACCGGCACAACGGCCATCAGCCGAGCATGTCAGGGCGGCTCCAGCGAGCATTACGACGGCCGTGCGCTGGACTGGATGCTCAGCGCCAAGGACCCGCAGCAGAGGGCCGTTGCGGACTCCCTGGTCACCTGGCTCAGCGCCGACAACGGCGCAGTGGCGCGCCGGTTCGGCATCAGCTACATCATCTGGAACGCCAAGATGTGGCGCGAGTATGCACCCGAGCGCGGCTGGGCGGCGTACTCCGGTTCTTCCCCGCACACCGACCACATCCACTTCAGCTTCTCGTGGGATGGCGCCATGGCCCGGACGTCCTGGTGGACGGGGAGGGCGACCAGGGTCGTCGACCTTGGCCCCTGCCAGGTGTATGCCGGTCAGTACGCGCCGCTGTACACCGTGCCTCGTTCGGCCATGTGCCCCACCAACCTTCCGGTTGCTCCGGTATCGCCTTACCCGGTGTACGTCATCGGTCAGCAGAACGCGCAGATCGCCGTGGCGCAGCTGGCCCTGGGGGTCACCGTTGACGAGGCGTTCGGACCGAAGACCTACGCGGCGCTGCTCGCCTGGCAGACCCGGGCGGGCGTCCCGATCACCGGAGTACTGGACAAGGCCACGTGGGCAAAGCTGGTTCCGACACCTCCGGCACCCGCCGTCACCCCTGCTCCGGTCACGACTCTGCCCACGACAAAGCCAGTGGCCAAGCCAGTGGCCAAGCCGGTGCTCAGGCCACTGCCGGCGCCGAAGCGGCCCTCAGCGCCTTCGCGCTCGGCGGTCCGATCCCCGATCGCGCCGGTACCGACGACTCCCTACGCGGCATACAAGAAAGTGGTCCTGCGCCAGGGTTCGAGAGGATCGGCCGTGGTCGCCCTTCAGCGTGCCCTGCGCGTCACGGCCGACGGTGCCTTCGGACCCAGGACCCGGTCCGCATTGGTGACCTTCCAGACGCTGCAACACATTTCGCGCAACGGTATCGCCGACCGCCTGGTGTGGGACCGCCTGGAGAAGCGGGACAACCCGCTGCTGGGCTACCGCCGGCTGACCTTGAAGCAGGGTTCTAAAGGTGTCGCGGTCGTGGCCCTGCAGCGCGCTTTGCGAGTGGCCCCGGACGGCGCCTTCGGGCCGAACACCCGGACTGCGGTCATGGCGGTCCAGTCACGAGCCAAGCTGGCGCGAAGCGGCGTGGTCAGTGGCGTGACCTGGGTGGCGATCGAGAAGCAGATACGGCGTTAGCGCCCGCTCGGTTGCAAAGGGGCCTCAGGCCAGTTCGAGCGTGACACCTTCGGAGGCGAGCCGCTCGGGCCGGGCTTGCGTCCCGGAGCGCAGGCCGTTGCGGGCCAGGACCACCGACCCGTCGACGGCCCACGCGGCAAGGGTGGACTCGAGCACCGCCGTGAGGCCGCCGGCGAGACTCACGCGGGAGTGAGTCGGCCAGTCTCTTTGTGGCACAACACTTCTGTATGTCTTCTGCTCACCTGGGGTGATCAGCGCCAGGTCGTCGGGGGACGGGTCGGCCATGGCGGCGAACTGGTCCCCGTAGGTGGCAAGCTCGCGTGCCTCATCCATGGCGCCGGCTGGGAGGGTTCCGGGGTGGACGCGCGCGAGGGCGGCCAGCGTGACAAGGACGAGGTCACCCGGCGGCCTGGCCAGCGAGGTGCCGACATCGGGGTCGTTGCAGATCAACAGGTCGGGGGTGGGGCCGCCCGAACAGTCGACGGTGCCCCCGACCGACCACACCGCGAAGGCCCAGTACAGAGCCCGCCAGTGAGGTGGCAGTGACAGCCGGACCACGGAGCCCGGCCCCAGATCGTACTCATCCTGAAGAGCGTTGCCAGCCTTGGAGATCCAGTTGGCCATCACCTTGCCGGAGAGCTCGATGCGCTCGCCCCGGGTGGGGCCCGGAGTGTCCTCATAGAAGGTGACCCGTGGCCGGGCTGGGTCCGAACGGAGGATGTCGGCAAGGACCGAGGCTGGCGTAGGCACGCGAGCGAGCCTACGGGGGATAGCGTTCGGACCGTGAAGTCCACCGGCGTCGGCCGTCGCGCAGAGGCGATCATCGCCGGGGTCACCGGTGACGTTGCCCTCGACGAGACCCTGGACCTGCCGCTGCTGCGCGGTGAGCGCCTGGCGGGACGGGTCCTGACCAGGCTGGTGGTCTCCGCCGGACTCCTCACAGTGCAGGCCGCTGTTGCTGGCGCAGCCCTTGCCTGGATGGGGATCTGGGAGCCGCTGGTCGCTGCTGTGGTCCTGATGATTCTGGCGGCCATCTCGTGGCGAGTCAGTGCGGTGGTGCCCGCACGTGCGTTGCCCGTCTGGACGGCTCTGGCGCTGTTGCTGGCCTCCCTGGGCGCCACGACGTGGGCCGGTCTGACTCACGACGAACAACTGCTCCCACGTGGTGCGGCCGGAGTGAATGCCCAGACTGCGGTCTCCCTGGCGCAGGGGCATCGCTGGCCGATCTCTGTGTCTGCCAACGAGTTTGGTGGGTCCGAGGTCTTGGCAATCCCTGGTCTGACGATCGAGAGCCCAGGATTCCGGCAGCTCGGCTCGGCCACCCAGCCCGTCATCGAGCCGCAGGTCCTCATCGGTACGCCCCTCTGGTTGTCCGTCGGCTTTTGGGCCGGGGGAGTGGCGTGGATGTTATGGGTGCCCGCACTGTTCGTCGGGCTGGTCGTCCTGGCCATGGGTCTCCTGACGAGTTCGGTGGTGGGACCTCGATGGGGGCCGCTTGGCGCCCTCGCGACAGCGGCCTGCTTTCCGGTGCTGCACGCAGGGCGCGCGACCTCGGCCGATGTGGTCGTCCTGTTCGCGATCTGCTCGGGACTGCTGCTCCTCGTGGCGGCTACCCGCGCCGGCGCCAGGGGGCGTACGCAACAAGCACAAGCCGTCGGGTTCATGGCCGGGGCGCTGGTCGCGAGCGGTTCGTTCTTCCGTCCGGATTCAGTAGGCCAGACGATCCTGCTGCTCCCGGTGGCGGCCCTGTTGGTGATTCGCCGTCAGGGTGCTGGTGCGCCCGCGCTCTGGGGTGCCGGTGCTGCGACGGCACTGTCTGCTCTGACCGCAGCCGGGCTCTCGGGCGGTGTGCTCCAGGAACAGCGGAGCTCACTGATCTCGTTGGGGCTGTTGGCCGTTGGTCTCGCGGTGTTGACGTTGGTCTTCGTTGTGTCGGCTCGTCGAGGGGCCCGCGTGCCGGATGCTGCTCGCGGGTTGTTGCCTCCCGTGGCGGCAGCCTTGGTGATGGTTGGTGGGCTGGTTCTGTTGGCCCTGCCGTCGCGTCAGGCCGTGGCCTGGACGTCGTGGTGGACAGGGCCTTATGCCTTGGTCCTGACGCTGGTCATCGTGGCAGTCGGAGCGCACAACCTCACTCGCGCCTGGTTTCGGGAAGAGCAGATGCCTGCCTGGTTCGGGGCGTTGGCTGTTGGCGTTGGAGCGGGTCTGCTTCATTGGCGGTCACCCAGCACCGGCGACACGGTGCCGTGGATCAGTGAGGGCCTGGTGAGTGCGGTGCCATTGGTCGTCGTCTGCGTTGCGTTGGCTACCGCGTGGGTCACGCGTTGGTCGACCCGCCATCTGCCCGCCATCGCTGCTGTGGTGGTCAGTTTTGGGACCGCGGCGACACTGCTGGTCCCTGAGGTTGGCGCGACCTTGCCCCACGCCACCCAACGGGTGTCACTGGGTCAGGTGGCAGCCGTGCAGAAGGTATGCCGCGCGCTCGCACCCGGGGACGTCGTCCTGATGCTCGACGACCGGGCCGCAGACGAATGGTTGCCCACCGTCCAGGCAACCTGTGGTGTCCCCGCGCTGTCGTTGACCTCGGCCGCCCAGCGGGACTCGGCCGGACGTGCGTCCGCAGTTGCCGCGGTGGCGCCCCTGGTGAAAGCCCGTGGACGTCGACTGGTGGTCATGGCTGCGGGTTCGGTTGCGGCGCTTGTCGACTCGGCCAGTGGGACCACCAGCATCGGTGCCCCGTTCAACGTCGTGAGCGCCAGCGTGACCGAGGGCCCAGTCAACGTCGCGGGGCGCCCGGACGGACTCTCCTCCTTCCCGGTGCAGGTCTGGCTGGCCACAGTTGGTGACCGCCCCATCGGCTGATCAGAGCAGCCGCTGCGCGGCTGCGATCACCACGGCAGGCGGGGTCGCGAGGGTAGGCTCGCCCACACCATGAACGAGCCCGCCACGCCACTCAGCCGCCGCTGATGAGCGCCGGAGGTTCGGCTCTCAAGCTGGCCATCATCGGACCCAGCCACCTGGACGAGAGCGGCGTGACGGCGCATACGACCACCTTGGCCCACCACCTCGCGGAGGCCGGCCACGAGGTCACCCTGGTCTCGTGGTCGCACCCCTTCCCCGGCCGGCCACCTCGTGTGGCGGAGGGGTCAGTCGAGGTCCCGACATTCCCTCGTACCGTCCGAGCCTTGTCCTGGGCGCGGCCAGACACCTGGGTGCGTACCGGGCGGCGGCTCCGGGGGTTCGACGCGATCATCGTCGGGCACGCGATCCCTCTCGTGGTGCCTGCTCATCTCGCGGTGCTGAGGGCGGCCGGCTCTGGCCGCGGGGCGCACGCCCCTTCCGGCGAAGGCATACCGCGGTCCATCGTCATCGCCCACAGCGCGCTGCCGGGTCGGTCCCGCCCCGGCGAGTTCGCCCTGTTGCGTTCCCTGTTCGAGCGCGTCGACGCCGTCCTGGTGCACAGCCCGGAGCAGGCACGCCTGGCGCTGGATCTGCACGCCACTCGAGTCTCGGTGGCCGATGCTGTGGCGCTCGACCTTCGCCAGGATCGGGTGCAATCCCCTGACCGGGCCAGTCCGTGGGCACTGTCGAGTCCGTGGGCGCACTATGTCGGGGCCATGGAGGCACTGGCCTCACCCCCCTGGCACGCTGGAGAGCCGTCTCTGTCGGCGGCCTCTCCGGCGGCGGCCTCTCCGTCGGCGACTCCTAGCCCCTCGTTGCGGGCCCGGCTGGCTGCGCGGGTGCGTCAGATGCTGCAGCGAGAGCGTCTCACGCTCTCGCTGACCCGAACGGACCTGCCCGAATGGGTTCGGCCCAGCGACGTTCTCGCTGACGGCGCTGACGCTGACGACGCACGCGACTGGGCGCGGTCCTATGGGCTACCCCGCTGCGCCGACTCCGTCGCTGCCTGGTCCGCGCTCGGGGCTCTTGCGGCGATCGTGCGGCTCAGCGATGACGGACATCGAAGCGCTGTGATCATCGACGGGTCAGGTCTGCGATCGCCGCTGTCCAAGTGGGCCCGGTCGATCGGCTTCGCGCCCGCTGAGCTGGACTTCACCGGCAGCCACTCCTCGGTGACCGCACTCGATGTCGACCAGGCGTCGCTTGACGTCATCACCCGGCTGCATCCGAACGGCTGCGACTCCGAGGACGTCGACGAAGCCCTCGGCCAGGCGTCGAGGGCGCTGCGCGCCGGCGGCCTGATCTCGCTGACCCTGCCACTCGGCCCGGCCAGTGCAGCGGGGGCCGTCGGACCGGCCGACGTGCGCGCCATCCTGGCCCGGGCAAACGACCTCGGCTTCGTGCTCGTGGGCGACCCGGACCGCGAGATCACGACGCTGATGCGCGCTGCCGGTGAGGGATCGCGACGCAGCGACGCGGCATACGCGCTGGTCCGGTTGACCTTCCGCCGCCGCTGACTAATCGTCTGGTGAGAGGTCACAAATCGACCGAAAACAGCGCGCGGAGGGTCGATTTGTGACCTCTCACGGGCGGTGTGCCGGTCGGCCCCGGCGCCCCGGCTCCCGAGCAGCCCCACCCCTACGCACGCCTCACCCGCCCCGGCTCCCCGAGCACACTCACCCCTTC
>JBBQUB010000016.1:0-21869 GCA_038212865.1 Actinomycetales bacterium | reverse complement strand
CGAGGACGGCAGCGCCGACGTGTTCGCGCACTACTCGGCCATCGCCAGCAGCGGATACCGCTCGCTCGATGAGAACCAGAAGGTTGAGTTCGACATCACCCAGGGCCCGAAGGGCCCGCAGGCGGAGAACATCCGTCCGCTCTGATCCGAACTAGCTGAACTGGTTGGATCTAACCCAACCTGTTTTGCAACAACGAATGCCCTGGCCGTCCGGCCGGGGCATTCGTTGTTGCAGCACGGACGGCGACGTCTGCGATCGCCTGTCGGCCGGCCGTGATGGAATCTGCCCGTGTTGACATTGCGGCGGGCGCCCAGTCTGGTCACCCGAGTCCCTAGCCTGGATGCGGCACAGGCTGCCGTCGTGGCCCACCGGTCCACCTCGGCGTCGTCCCATGGCCAAGGCGTGCTGCGTGTCCTGGGCGCCCCGGGCACGGGCAAGACCACCACAGCCATCGAGGTCGTGCTCGACCGGGTTCGCACTGATGGGATCGCGCCAGATCAGTGCCTGGTCCTGACGGCATCGCGCGCCGCAGCCGCAGATCTGCGCGAACGCATCACCGCCCGGATCGGTGGCACCACGACCGAACCGCTGGCAAGGACCCACCAAGCCCTTGGCTTCGCCATCCTGCGTCAAGCAGCCGCGCTGCGCGGCGACCCCAACCCGCGGCTGCTCAGCGGGCCCGAGCAGGATGTCATCCTGCGCGAGCTCCTCGCCGGTCACACCTCGGGTGAGGGCAAAGTCCCGGACTGGCCGGAGCACGTGCAGGCCGCACTGGCCACGAGAGGGTTCCGCACCGAGCTACGGGACCTGCTCATGCGTGCCGTCGAGCGAGGCCTCGAGGCTGGCGATCTGGCGACGCTCGGTTTTCGCCATGACCAGCCGGTTTGGGTTGCGGCTGCACAGGTTCTGGCCGAGTACGACGAGGTCACTGCCCTCTCACTTCCGGGTTCATACGACCCGGCGTCGATCCTCAGGGCGGCTGCCGACCTGCTCGAGGAGGATCCCGAGGCGCGTGACCGCTTGGCTCATCTGCGCCTGATCGTGGTCGACGACGCGCAGGAGCTCACGCCCGCTGCCGCCCGGCTTCTTGAGGTCGTCCGTGCCCCGCACGTCGCTCTCGTCCTCCTCGGTGATCCGGACGCCGCCGTCCAGACCTTTCGCGGCGCGGATCCTCGCATCCTGGTTGCTGGACACTCCGGATTGGGCGACGGTCCCACGATGACCCTTGCCACGTCATACCGGCAGCCAGAGGCCTTGCGTGCCGTGACCCGCCGGGTGACCCGGCGCATCGGCATCGTCGGCGGCGGAGCCCACCGCGAGCTCGAGCAGGTCCCCCAGGGCGGACGAGCGGATGTGCGCCTGCTGCGTGCCACCGCACAGGAGGCTGCCCTGATCGCCGCGGAACTGAGGCAGGCACACCTGCGAGGCCGTATGCCGTGGTCCGACATGGCCGTGATCGTCCGGGGGCAGGGCCGCACCAGCACCCTGCGCCGAGTCCTCATGGCTTCCGGTGTGCCAGTGGCGGTGCCGTCCACCGAGGTCCCCGTCCGTGACGAGGTGGCGGTGCGTCCCCTTCTCGCCTTGCTCGAGGTGGCACTGAACATCGCGACAGGGCAGCCGGACCCGATCGACACCCAGACCGCGGTCGATGCCTTGCTGTCCCCGATCGGTGGGGCCGATGCCGTCGGGCTGCGGCGGCTGAGGAGGTCATTGCGACGCACCGAGCTCGACAGCGGGGGCGGGCGCACCAGCGACGAGCTGCTCGCCGAGGGTCTGCTTTCACCAAACACGTTGGGAATGCTGGGTTCTGAGGGCGCCCCGGCGCGCCGGGTCGCCACGGCGATCGCCGCGGGAGTGAACGCCGCACGGACGGTTGATGGCTCAGATGGCGAGGATGGTCCGCGGTGGGCACCGGGCGTGACTGCCGAGAGCGTGCTTTGGGCCATGTGGTCGGCGACCGGGCTGGGCGAGAGCTGGCGTCGAGTAGCGCTTGGTGGGGGCAGCTCGGGCGCCCGCGCCGACCGTCACCTTGATGCTGTCGTCGCCCTGTTCGACGCCGCGGCGAAGTATGTCGACCGGTTGCCTCAGATGGGGCCGCGGGGGTTCCTTGAACACATCCGTGGGCAGGACGTCGCGGGGGACACCCTGGTTGCCCGCGCACCCAGTGATGACACAGTCTCGTTGATCACCCCTGCTGGCGCGGCAGGACGTGAGTGGCGCTTCGTCGTGGTCGCGGGCGTCCAGGAGGGCGTCTGGCCCGACCTGCGCCTGCGCGGATCCCTTTTGGGCTCAGAGCGTCTGGTCGATGTCATCACAGGCCGCGGGCAGTCGTTGCGGGCGGCCCAGGCGGCAGTCCGCTACGACGAGACGCGGCTCTTCATGGTCGCCGTCAGCAGGGCGTCCGAGCGGCTCCTGGTCACTGCCGTTCGCAGCGACGACGAGCAGCCATCGGCCTACCTCGACATCGTCGACCCGCCGGACGAGGCCGATGACGCTGACGAGCTGAGGGACTTCAGCGAGGTGCCCCGTCCGATGAGCCTGGCGGGTGTCGTCGGCGAGCTCCGGCGAGAGGTCGTCGTGGGCGCGACGGTGAGTGACCGGAATACGGCCGCGGGGCAGCTGGCGCGGCTCGCGGCTGCGCGGGTTATGGGGGCCGCCCCGTTCTCGTGGTGGGCGCTGACCACCCTGAGTGACGACCGACCGTTGCGCGCCGAGGGCGTGAGCGTCACCGTTTCTCCGTCTCGCATCGAGAGCTTCGGCGACTGCAACCTGCGGTGGTTGTTGTCGGCCTGTGGGGGTGACGGCCCCAGTGTTGGCGCCGCCAACATCGGCACCCTTGTCCACGACATCGCCGCCGAGCTCGGTGACGTCGACGAGGCCACCATGCGGGCAGAGGTCGAGCTCCGCTGGGGCCGTTTGGGGCTGCCAGAGGGCTGGTTGTCGCGCCGTCAGCTCTCCGAGGCCCAGACGATGGTGTCCCGACTGGCTCGCTATTTCGAGGAGTCGGCGGCCAGCGGCTGGGAACGGGTCGGCGTCGAGCTCGATCTGCAGGTCGAGCTCGGGCGAGCCCTCCTGCGAGGCCGCGTTGACCGACTGGAGCGCGACGCTCGCGGTGGGCTTCGGGTCGTCGACCTCAAGACCGGCTCGAGCAAGCCAGGCAAGGCCGACCTGCTTCACCATGCCCAGCTCGGCGCCTATCAGGTCGCGGTCGAGCATGGGGCATTCGCCGACCATGGCAGCGTCTCGGCTGGGGCTGCCCTGCTGCAGCTCGGCAAGGCGGCGGGGGTGAAGACGACGTTGCAGGAGCAGGCGCCGTTGTCACAAGGGGACGACCCGGGGTGGGCGCAAGCTCTGGTGACCGAAACCGCTGACGGCATGGCAGGCAGTCGGTTCGTGGCCACGGTCGGTCCGGCGTGTACCTTCTGCTCGGTCAGGTCCAGCTGCCCGGCCCAGCCTGAGGGCAGGGTGATCTGATGCCGGGTCATCCGATACGGCACTCTGCTTTGTCGATCGCCGACGCCCTGGGCAACCCCCCTCCGACGGCAGAGCAGCTTGCTGTCATCCAGGCGCCCATGCGTCCGTTGCTCGTCGTGGCCGGCGCCGGTTCGGGCAAGACGGAGACGATGGCTTCCAGGGTCGTCTGGTTGGTCGCCAACGGTTACGTCGAGCCGGACCAGATCCTCGGACTGACCTTCACCCGCAAGGCGGCCACCGAGCTCGCCGAGCGGATCGCGCGGCGCCTTCGTCGGCTGCGTCACGTCGGCATGTGGTCCCCGGCGCAGGAGCCCGACGATGCCGAGGTGCTTGGGGGGACGCCGACGGTTTCGACCTATCACTCCTATGCCGGCCGGCTGGTGCGCGAGCACGCTCTGCGTCTTGGCGTGGAGCCCGAGTCACGGCTGCTGTCAGAGGCAGCCGCCTGGCAGTTCGCGGCTGAGGTAGTTGAACGTCACGACGGGCCCATGGACGACGTACCGTTCGCTGCGTCGACCATCATCAACGCCGTCGTCGACCTGGCCGGCGAGATGGCCGAGCACCTTTTGGTGCCAGCGGATCTGGTGATGTTGATCGACCGGTTCGAGGCCCGGGTCTCGGGTCTGCCCAAGGGCGCCAGTCGCGCGCGCACCCGGCCCAAGGCGGTGGCGGATGCCCTGACGGCGCTGAGGGCCCGTCGTCAGGTGCTGCCGCTGGTCGAGGGTTACCTTGAGCTCAAGCGCAGCAGGGATGCGCTTGACTTCGCCGACCAGATGGCCCTTGCGGCCACCTTGTCCCGGCGGTTCCCGGATATTGGTTCGATGGAACGCCAACGGTTTCGGGCCGTTCTGCTCGATGAGTTCCAGGACACCAGCGAGGCGCAGCTGGTGTTGTTGCGGCACCTGTTCGTCGCAGTTGATGAGCCCGTTCCGGTCACCGCGGTGGGTGACCCCAATCAGTCCATCTACGGCTGGCGCGGTGCCAGTGCGACAACCCTCACCCGCTTTCCACGTGAGTTCGCCGACGCTGCCGGCGAGGCCGATGTGCTGCCGCTCTCGACGAGCTGGCGAAACGACAACGCCATCCTGTCGGCGGCCAACATCACCTCTGGTCCGCTACGCCTCAAGTCGACCGTCGATGTGAAAGTGCTCCGTCCCCGAGCCGATGCCGGGACCGGACGGCTGCACGCTGCCAGGTTGCTGACCACCGAGGCCGAGGCCGCGCACGTGGCTGGCTGGATCGCTCATCATTGGCTGGATGCGCGATCTCGTCCCACTGGAGTATCAGCGGCAGTGCTGTGCCGCAAGCGTTCTCAGTTCAGCGCCGTGATCGACGCCCTCGAGCTGGCCGGTCTGCCTGTGGAGGTGGTGGGGCTTGGCGGGCTCCTCAACACCCCCGAGGTGTCCGACATCGTGGCTTTGCTCTGGGTGGTTCAGGACCCCACCCGTGGCGACCAGCTGATGCGGTTGCTGACCGGACCGCTGTGCCGTTTGGGCGCCGCGGATCTCGACGGGCTCGCGCTCTGGTCGCGGGTGCTGCAGCGTCGGCATGCGGCCCGCTCGCGGACCCGGCCCACAGCGAAGGATCAGGCCAACGTCAGCGATCAGGTCAAGGACGTCAGCGATCAGGCCAGGGATCAGGTGGGCGATCAGATCAGGGACGTCAAGCAAGTCTTGGACCAGTCTCCCGACAGCGCCGACCGCCTCAGCATCGTTGAAGCACTGGACGAGCTGCCCTCAGCGGACTGGGCAGGTCCCGGTGGCTCCCATATCTCGGTGGTGGCCCTGCAGCGCCTGGAGGGCCTGCGCGAGGCCATCGCTCGGATGCGCTCGATGATCGGCATGCCCCTGGCCGACCTTGCTGGTGAGGCCGAGCGAGCCCTTGGCCTCGACATCGAAGTGCTGTCCCGCCCAGAGCACACGCCGACGACCGCACGCGCCCACCTCGACGTGTTCGCCGACGTCGCGGCCAGTTTCTCCAGCTCCGCTGATCGGCCCACACTGGGTGGGTTCCTGTCCTGGTTGGATGCCGCACAGGAGCAGGAGCGTGGACTGGACAAGGGCTACATCGAGGTGTCCACCGACGCTGTTCAGGTTCTCACCGTGCACGCCGCCAAGGGGCTGGAGTGGGACGTGGTTGCCGTCCCAGGGCTGGTCGAGGGCACATTCCCGGCACGCTCGAGCTCGACCACGTCGGCCAAGGGCGGCGACTGGAGGATGAGCCCGCCCAGCGACAAGGGCTGGATCGGGGGCCTGTCCGGCGTCCCCTACGACCTGCGTGGGGACCGCGACGGTCTGCCCGTTCTGCGGTGGGTGTCACCCCCCGACCTGTTGGCCCTGGAGCGCGAGGTCCACCACTTCATCAGCGCTGGCGGTGAGCACGGGATAGACGAGGAGCGCCGGCTGGCCTACGTGGCCTTCACCCGTGCCCGCCACGAGCTGCTGCTCACCGCGCCGGTGTGGGCCGACCCCACCACACCGCGGATCACCTCGCGTTTCCTCGCTGAGCTGGTCGATCACGACGATCTTGGCCTGCGGCCACACCTGTGGGAGCCGTTGCCCTCACCGTACGGCGACACCAAGCCTGCCAACCCACGCCACAGTGAGCCGGTGAGCGCGATCTGGCCGGCCGATCCGATGGCAGCCAGGCGGGCCCAGCTCAGCGATGCAGCGCAGGTGGTGCTGAACGCCATGGCGGACCTCGAGCAGGGTGACGATCTGGAAAGGTCCGCTTTCGCCGATGAGGATGGGGGCGACGGGTCGGCCGCAGGGACGGAGCCACGGGTCTTTGGTCGCGAGAATGAGATTGCCATCCTGCTGGCCGAACGCGATTCCGCCCGCCGACATGGGGACAGTGAAGTGCGGGTGCCACGACACCTTTCCGCATCCGGGGTGGTCTCGTTCGCCGATGACCCGGAAGTGTTCGCCCGCGACCTGCGCAGGCCGATGCCCTCACCCCCGGCACTCGCGGCGCGTCGCGGCACAGCCTTTCACGCCTGGGTCGAGCAACATTTCGCGCGGGCCGCCTTCGTCGACCTGTTTGACCTGCCTGGCAACGCCGACGATGACCCCGCAGACGACGAAGCGCTGCCACTGATGAAGGAGCTGTTCCTCGCCAGCGAATGGGCCGGCCGCAGTCCGGAAGCCATCGAGATCGCCATCGAGACGACTGTCATGGACATGGCGATCCGCGGCCGAATCGACGCAGTTTTCCCTCGCCCAGATGGCGGGTTCACTGTCGTGGACTGGAAGACCGGCACGAAACCATCAGGCGTCCACGCTGGAGTTCGGGCGCTTCAGCTGGGGGTCTACCGGCTGGCTTTTGCCCGGCTCAGGGGTCTCACCCTGGACCAGGTCGATGCGGCGTTCTACTACGCGGGAACGGGTGAGACGGTGTTCCCGAACCTGCCCGACGAGGATCAGCTTGCGGCGTTGCTGGGGTCGATCCCGGTCTAGTCGCGCGGCGACCCTTGTGGGCCCTCGACGTCATCGGTTTTGCCGTGGTCCGCGGCACCCTGTTCGGTGCGTTCGCTCTCTCCCACCTGTGGTGTCCCCTCAGCATGTCCGGACCCCTCAGCACGCTCGGTGCTCGCTTGGTCCTCGTCGTCAGGCTCGCCGTTCTCCGGCTCGTCCTGATCGGGGTGCTGCGTCTCTTCAGACCGCATAGGCGCGGTCGGCATGGTTGGCGCAGCCGGTGCAGTGGGGACCACGGGCTCATGGTCCGCATCGTCGCCCAGGGTGTCGGCCTCCAGTCGGCGCAGCTTTTCGGCGCACGCG
This sequence comes from Actinomycetales bacterium, assembly GCA_038212865.1. Classification (GTDB taxonomy): domain Bacteria; phylum Actinomycetota; class Actinomycetes; order Actinomycetales; family Dermatophilaceae; genus UBA4719. Next base: position 14,618 of record JBBQUB010000016.1, on the reverse strand, counting down.
TCAATGTCATTCTGGTCCTTCGAACCGACCGCGATCAGTAGCTCGGAAACCAGCTTGAGCTCCCCAGCGAGGCGGGCCCGGCGTTCGAGGTGCTTGTCCGGCCGGTCGATCCGCGCATGCGCATAGGCCTCGAGCACCGAGTCGAACGCCGCGCGCGATGTCTGGGTGACCAGCGCCGCGAAGTCGTCGGCTGGGTCGGCGACCTTTGCGTCCTCCCAGCCGGTCAGCCCGCGGATACGGCCCGAAGCGGCATCCTCGTCATCGTCGAAGACCGCGAGAACCCGATCGCCGGTCAGGGCACCGTGGGTGGGAGTCGGAGCGAAGCGCCAGAGCGACACGTCCTCGAGTGATCGTTCCCAACGGGCAAGCAACCCGGTCGGGACGCGTCCTGTTGCCGCTGCCCGGTCGAGGTCTGAGAGCCGGCGGGTGCGATAGGTGTCGGCGTCGTACGACGGGAGCCCGGCTTCGTCGAACAGCGCCAGGTCGACGTTGTGCAGTGCCGCCAGCGCCCGACCCAGCTCGGCTGCGATCCCCGGTCCGGCCGGCAGGTTGGCGAAATCCAGCGGGTGCCCCGCCAGATAGGGATAGACCGATGCCCGACCGCCTTCCTTGAGATCCACGAAACCCTTGGGCGTCGGCACCGAGAACGGCAGCCGGCGCGACAGGAGCCCAAGCAAGGACACCGTGACCTCCATCTGCGCCCCGGCGGCTGCGGTCAACGGCGCGCGCACGACCCAGCGGCGATGTTGGGTGTCCTGGATGAAGGCCACCTCGAACTGGTGCCCCGGCAGCTGCACGGTTCCCTCGACGGTTGCGGGGTCCAGCCCCGGCACAGCGGCGCTGGCAAGTGCAGCGAGGGCAAGGGGGGTGCGGGTCACCATGACACCGTATGACGAGTACGCCCCATAGTCTGGAAGGCGTGAGCGGGTCTTCGGAAACTTTGCGCAATTTGGCGCTCGCGCGCGGCACCTTGGACCGCGCCGGCCTTCGGCGCAAGGACCCGGCGTTCCTGCCTTCGCTGCTGAAGGACTCCTCGACGCGCGTCGTGGAGTTCGTCGAAGGCCGGGCAGTGGTCATCGAGTCCGATCGCGACATCAACCTGTTGCTGCGCTCGCCCGCCCCGGAGGACATGTCCCGGCTGGCGGCCTTCCTTGGGCAGGATGGCGAGGGCACCGCATACGTCGGGGTCGTGGGCGAACCCCAGGATCAGCCGACGACCCCTCAACCGACGACCTCGCAGCGGCGGACGCTGCGCGAGGTGGGCACCCTGCTCTCGGACAGGGACGCCGGCCTGTTCGCCACGATGCAGGGTCTGGCCAACTGGCACGCCTCTCACACCTACTGCCCGCGATGTGGCGCGACCACTGAACCCGACCAGTCCGGCTGGATCCGCCGTTGCACGAAGGACGGGAGCGAGCACTACCCGCGCACCGACCCCGCGGTGATCATGGCGGTGACCGACGTTGACGACAGGTTGTTGCTGGCCCGCAGCCCGAACTGGCCGGAGGGGCGGCTCTCGGTCCTGGCCGGCTTCGTGGAACCGGGGGAGTCCCTTGAGGCGGCGGTGGCCCGAGAGGTTCTCGAAGAGGTCGGTGTGGTCGTCGAGCAGGTGCGCTATCTGGGCAACCAGCCGTGGCCGTTCCCGTCATCGTTGATGGTGGGCTTCACCTCGCGCACGCTCGACCCAACGACTCACCTGGACATGGACGAGATCGTCGAGGCCGTGTGGGTCAAGCGTGGGGAGCTGCGGGAGATGGTTCTAGCCGGTCGTTTCGGCATCTCGCCGACAGTGTCGATCGCCCGCCGCATCATCGAGCGCTGGTATGGCGGACCGATCGACCAGCAGGTCGAGTGGACCGCGCCCTTTCGTCGCTAGGAGAACGTGGTTGGTCCGGGCTGAGCTCAGGCCAAGCGGAGTTGAACTTGTGCCACTGAAGGGTTGGTGGCCGAGGTGCCGTCGGGGAAGACCACAGTCGGCACGGTCTGGTTGCCGCCGTTGACACTCATGACGTAGTCCGCGCCTGCCGGATGCTGCTCGATGTCGACCTCGTTGTAGGCGATCCCCTCGCGATCTAGCCCTTTCTTGAGACCGCGGCAGAAGCCACACCACGGTGTGCTGAACATCGTGATGGTGCCGGCAGAGGGCAGGGCGGGGGCCGCGAACATGCAGGATCTCCTCAAAGCAGTCAATGGGTGCCCTGGTCAACCTCGACCAGCCGCTAATCCTTCCCGGCGTGGACCTGTCACGCCGGTCTGAGAGGATCGCAGGCGATGTCCCACCCACCGAGCCAGCCGAGCGGCACCCCGACCGCCGATGACATTCTCGACGCTCTCGACCCAGAGCAGCGCCAGGTGGCGGCGTCGCCGAGCGGGCCCATGTGTGTCCTGGCTGGCGCCGGAACAGGCAAGACCCGGGCGATCACCCACCGCATTGCCTACGGTGTGCACAGCGGCGCCTACCAGCCCCAGCGGGTGCTAGCTGTCACGTTCACCGCCCGGGCAGCGGGTGAGATGCGCACCCGTCTGCGGGCGCTGGGTGTCCCGGGCGTTCAGGCGCGGACCTTCCACGCCGCAGCCCTTCGTCAGCTCCACTACTTCTGGCCGCAGGCGATCGGCGGAGCGGCCCCAGAGGTGTTGCCACACAAGGCATCTGTGGTTGCCGAGGCGGGCTCACGGCTGCGACTGCAGCTCGACCGCGTCGCCGTGCGCGACCTCGCTGCCGAGGTCGAGTGGGCCAAGGTCAGCATGCTCTCGCCTGAGACGTATGCCGCCGCCGCGCGTCGTGCAGGGCGCGCTCCCGCCGGTCTTGACGCCACCGCAATGGCCCGCGTGCTTCAGACCTACGAAGAGGTCAAGGCCGCGCGAGGGGTCATTGACTTCGAGGACGTGCTGCTGCTGACCGTCGGCATCCTGGCCGATCGCGAGGACATTGCCCGGGTCGTGCGCTCGCAGTACCGCCACTTCGTGGTCGATGAGTACCAGGACGTGAACGCCCTCCAGCAACGCCTGCTCGAGCTATGGGTGGGCGAGCGAGATGACATCTGCGTGGTCGGCGACGCAGCCCAGACCATCTACTCCTTCACCGGCGCGACGCCCAAGCACCTACTCGAGTTCCCGCGGCGCTACCCGAAGTCCCAGGTGGTTCAGCTGGTGCGAAACTACCGGTCGACGCCGCAGATCGTCGCCCTGGCCAACCTCATGGTGCGTAGGGGGCATGGGCATCGCGGTGCTCCTGGGGCCGACCTGCTCCAGCTTCGCGCGCAGGGACAGGACGGGCCCACGCCCACTCTTAAGGCATACAGCGATGACCCCACTGAGGCAACCGGGGTGGCCACTGCGATCAAGGACCTGATCACCGGGGGCACTGCAGCGAGTCAGATCGCGGTCCTCTTCCGCACCAACGCCCAGTCCGAGGCCCACGAGTCCGCCCTCGCGGACGCAGGTGTTGCCTACCTTGTCCGAGGCGGCGAGCGCTTTTTTGCCCGCAAGGAGGTGCGTGGGGCCATCTTGTTGATGCGCGGCGCAGCCAGAGCCGACGACGGCGCCAAACCCCTTGGCGAGCTGGTGCGCGACGTCATCGCCGGCGCGGGATGGACCGAGCGGGCGCCCAGTGCGGGTGGGGCGACCCGCGAGCGGTGGGAGTCCCTCCAGGCGCTGGTCGGGCTGACCGATGACTTCGTCACCGACAATCCGGCGGCCCAGCTGACCGACGTGGTGCGCGAGCTCGATGAACGGATGGCGGCCCAGCATGCCCCGACGGTCGAGGGGGTCACTCTGGCCTCGTTGCACGCCGCCAAGGGCCTCGAATGGGACTGCGTGTTCGTGGTCGGCTGTAGCGACGGCCTGATCCCGATCAGCATGGCCGAGGGTCTCGAGGCCGTCGCGGAGGAACGCCGGTTGCTCTATGTCGGGCTGACTCGCGCCCGGCGCGTGCTGCGGCTTTCCTGGGCCGGGGCTCGCAACCCGGGCGGCCGAGCGAGCCGGCGACCATCTCGATTCCTGGATGGAGCAGCCAGCATCCTGGGCGACGGCGCTCGGTCGTCCGCCCGCGTGGGGGGCTCCGGTGCGGGTCGCAAGGCAGGCAAGACCAGCAAACCGCTCAAGGGGGCGAAGGCATCTCGGTGTCGGGCCTGCGGGACGGATCTGGCCACGGCAGCAACCCGCAAGATGGGGCGCTGCCAGGACTGCCCGCCGACTTATGACGAGGCGACGTTCGAGGCGCTGCGGGTCTGGCGCCTTGCTGTCGCAGGCGCGACGAAGGTTCCGGCATATGTGGTCTTCACCGACGCGACGCTGACGGCGATCGCCGAGAAGACACCGGGGAACGCGGCCGAGCTGGCCACGATCTCGGGAGTCGGAGCGACCAAGCTGGACCGTTACGGTGACGATGTTCTGGCAATCTTGGGTGGGGCTGATCCGGGTCAGACGGCCGAGAGTTCTCTTGCTGCAACGGATTTGGCCACTAAGGGCTCGTCGCCATCAGCCTGATCCGAAAGATTCACATTTAATTGTGTTGCTCGGAGGCAGGTGGCTGTCCTAACCTGAGGCTACGTCCAGCCCGACCGGTCCACGTGACTGTGCTCGGGGCCCGCGAGAACAGATGAGGAGGTTGGCCCTGATGGAGAACAACACCACGACGAACACGACGCAGATCACCCGCGTCCGCTTCGCGTCCCCGCGGGCTGCCGACCGCAGCCTCAACAGTGTCGAAGGAATCACTGTCGGCGTTCGCGGCTCGTTCTTTGCCCCGGCGCACCAGGGCACTGCTGTCAAGGATGTTGCACACCTCCGCGCCTGGAGACCACCGGTCTAGCTCAAACAGACCAGGTCACCTCCAGGCCGCGGAACCCGACATCCGGGATCCGCGGCCTTTGCGTTGTCCCGGCGGCGCGAGCACCAGAAGACCGCCAGCACGTTCAGGAGAACAGAACCGATCCAGAGCCGGCCCGTAAAGGGCGGTGCCGCGGATCAACGCGATGACCAACACGAGAAGCCCTCCCTCGCCAAGGGAGACGACACCAAGGAGGTGACACGCGATGCAGCTCACCGCACTCATGGACCTGAGCGAGCAGTCCGGCTACGCCGGCTCCGACATCCCGTGTCGGGAGTACGACGCCGAGCTGTGGTTCGCCGAGCGCCCCGCCGACGTTGAGTTCGCCAAGACGCTGTGTGGGGCATGCCCTGCACGCACCCAGTGTCTTGCCAGCGCACTTGGCCGGGCGGAGCCGTGGGGAGTCTGGGGCGGTGAGCTGTTCGTACACGGAGCGATTGTCGCCCGGAAGCGACCTCGTGGCCGCCCGCGCAAGAACCCCGTGGCTGCCTGAGCACCACACCTCACCAGGCTGCTGCCGTCGTGACGTGGTCCCGGACCACGTCACAGACAACCTTGTCCTTCATAGTCATGGCCTTCGAGCCATGGTCTTCAAAGCCTTTGTTTGCAGGGAGTTCCACCATGTATTCACTACAGATTGAGATGCTGGTCCATGCTCGGCTGGCTGAGCTCTCACGTGCCGCGAACCAACAGGCGAATCGCCGCAGCTCGCTGCGGATCATCCTCGAGTCCCGTCGGGCGCGTGCTCGGAGTATGGCCGGATGACACCTAGAGTGGTCGCTCGTGAGCACTCTCAGCGCTGCGCAGGTGTCGGCCCGATGTGAGTCCGTCGTCACGGCGCTGACATCGCCCGACCTCGCCTCCATCGTCGACCTTGTCGTCTGGGTCGAGATGGAGGCGGGCCGGTCGACTGGCCACGGTCCGGTGGCCATGGCTGCCAGCCGCGCGGGGCGCGTGCGACTTCACCTGGACGGACGTCATGAGGTACTAGAGGGGGTGGACCCCGTCCCCAACGAGGATCCGATGGCCTTCTTGCCGTATGGCCGTGAGTGCGTTGGCCCAGGCCCTCTCACCTCGCGCGACAACGCCTATCCGTATGCCGCGTCGCGGATCCTTTCGCTCTTCGCGGACCCGACCCGCAGCCCGGACGTCGCGGTGATGCACACACCTCGTCACTTCTTCCCTGAGCAGGGCGGTCATGTGGGCGAACATGGTTCGCTCGATGTGATTCAGTCCAGGGCGCCACTGGTGTTGTCAGGCAAGGGAGTCGGGGTATCAGGCATCGTGGACCAGCACGCGAGGCTCGTCGATGTCGGACCCACTCTTGCCGCCCTGGCCGGTGTCCCCGACGCAGACTTACGCGACGCGGCAGGCGGGCCACTGGACGGACGGGTGCTCACGGCATACCTCGGTGGTGAGAGGTTGGCAGATCCCAAGGTGATCGGCATCCTGTGGGACGGCGCCCACTGCGGCGACCTGCTTCACCTGGTCGAGTCTGGCGAGCTTCCCGGCATTGCCCGGCTCATCGAGGGTGGCGTGGCACTGCGCGGCGGGGCGGTGGCACAGTTCCCGAGCGTCACCTTGACCAACCACACCTCGATCCTCACCGGTCTCGGGCCGGGTCGACATGGCGTCATGGGCAACGTCTTCTATGACCGGGCGACCAATGAGAGCGTGAAGCCCAACGACGCCACGACGTGGCATCGCAGCGCAGAGTGGCTGCGCCCCGCTGTCCGGACGGTGTTCGAAATGGTCAATAATATTGTCCCACAGGGGAATTCGCCGCGGACTGCTTGCCTCAATGAGGCCGTTGACCGGGGAGCTGACTACTCCACGATGGCCGTAATCCGCGATAGCGGTAGCTCCTCAGGGGCGGCGGGCCTGGGGGAGCGGCTTCCGGATGCGCATACTTCCGTACACGTGCATGACGCGGCCCACCTCGATGACTCCTACTTCGCCTGGGGCACTCAGGTCGACGATCTCGGGTTGCAGCAGATGCGTGAGCTGTGGGCGAGTCTGGAGTCGGCCCCCACCCTCACCTGGTGGGGCTGTGTCGTCAGCGATGCTGGTCACCACGCCGGTGGTCCTCGGTCCGACATCGCCCGTGACTCCCTTCGTGACTCGGACTCGCGCCTGGTTGCCTTCCTGGAGCACCTCGACGGGCTCGGGATCACCGACCAGGTTACTTTTTTGCTCACGGCCGACCATGGTTTCGAGGGGTCGGACCCAACCGTCACCGGCTCCTGGAGTCCGGCCCTAGAGGCCCTGGGCATTCCATTGCGCGATGAAGGCCCCGGCTTCATCTACCTGCTCCCTGACGACTGACAACCTCAGGAGCGCGCTGGGCAGCTGTCGGCCAAACCCAGGACGATGCTGGCAGTTCGCAGCCCAACCGAGGGACACGGAACCGTCACCCTGGACATGGCATTGGTCCAGGATCCTGACGGCGATCCCGTCGGTCGCATGGAGGAACGCTCGATCTGACGTCACGTTCCCAGTCGGCTCGGCTGATCCGGTAGAGCACGTGGCAGCGCAGTGGCCCATCAGCGACGCGAGGGTGTTCGAAGTCCCCTGCCGGGTCGGGCATCATGCCGAGGCGTTGCATCACGTGTTGCGACCGTAGGTTGCCGGTCGTCGTGAAGGAGACCACGTCATCCAGTCCGACGATGCCGAAAGCTGTTGCCAGTACTGCGTTTGCGGCCTCGGTGGCATAGCCGTGCCCCCAGGCTGTCCGGGCCAGGCGCCAGCCGATCTCGGTGCAAGGGGTGAACGCTGCTTCCCAAGTGGGCACGGCCAGACCGACGAAGCCGATGAACTCGCCGCTGGCCCTGACCTCGACTGCCCACAGCCCATAGCCTTCGTGCTTGATCTGTCCGAGGCAGCGATCCACCATCGCGTCGGACTGCTCGCGGGTCAGCAATGAGGGGAAGTGCTCCATCACCGACGGGTCGGCATTCAGCGCGGCGAACGGTAGCCGGTCGGCGTCGCGCCACTGTCGCAGGAGGAGCCTGGTGGTGGACGGTTCGATCAACCGGGTCGCCATGCCTGCGAAGTTATCAGCCGGCGGACGCAGTTTCGGCGCCGGGCGGGTGGAGACTAGGCAGATGACCGAAGGCACAGCTCAGCCGGTCTGCAACACGTGTGGACTGGTCCCGGACGACGTTTCCCACGCCCGTCTCACGTGGGTGCTCGGGGTCGAGAACGGCCAGAAGGTATGGACATGCAACCGTTGCAGCCGCGAGAACCTGCGAAGCATCGAAGGCAAGCTGGACTCGCCCTGGTGGTGAAGCGGCGTGGATTTCTCACCGGCGGGGGGCGGGCGGGTGTCGCAAGCCTGCACGGTCCCGTTTTGCCCGCTTGAGGCCTGCGCGGTCCCTAGGTTTGGCGGTTCGAGGCCGGCACGGTCCCTAGAGGGGTGATGGGGGGAAGGTCGGCGCCGGGCAGCCAGCGGTCCAATATCGCCCGACCACTCACTTCGCCCTGGATCTGACACAGCACCCCGATGCCGCCCAACCACACACGGTGGATCAACAGGTAGGACGGTGGCAGGTTCAGCTTGAGGCCCATCGTGAACTCGGGGCGTCGGGGGTTGTTCATGTGCAACGACGCTGAACGCAACCAGGCTCTCGTGAACATGAAGCTGTCGGTCCGCAGCGGCGTGAGGAACGGCTCGATGAAGGACAGCAGTGCATCCGCGTCGATGTCGACGCCAGCCCTGATGAAACCTTCTCGGCGCAGTCCCTCCATTGAGCCCTGGGCGTCGCCGGACAACGCCAGCGTGAGCAGCCTGCCCATCTCGGTCGGGAGCCCATGGGGCAGCTGTTTGACCGCGCCGAAGTCGAGGACCCCGAGACGACCGTCGGCCAACATCCTGAAGTTGCCGGGGTGAGGGTCGGCGTGTAGCAGACCGGCCCGCCGGGGCCCGACCAGGAGGAACTCCATGTAACGCGAGGCGGCGGCGTTCCTGGCCTCGGGGGATCCCGTCGCGATGACCGCAGACAAGGGGACCCCGTCAAGCCATTCGCTGACGATGACGTTTCCCTTGTGGTGGACCAGGGCGGGGACGGCGAAGTCGGGGTCACCCGCGAATGCCGTGGCAAACGTCTTCTGAGACCTGGCCTCCAGCCCGTAGTCCAGCTCTTCGGCCACCCGGCGCTTGAGCTCGTCGAGGATGGGTTTGATGTCCAGCCCCGGTATCCAGCTGGCGGCGACGCGAGCCACCCGGGAGACCTGGTTGAGGTCGCTGATCAGGGCCGGGCCGGCGCCGGGATACTGCACCTTGACCGCGACGTCACGGCCGTCCTTCCACACTGCCCGATGCACCTGGCCGATCGAAGCCGCCGCCGCAGGCTTGTCCTCGAACGAGGCGAACTTCTGTCTCCACCGCGGCCCCAGCTCTGCCACCAGTACTTCGTGGACCATGGAGACGGGCATAGGCGGCGCGGCGTCCTGCAGCTTGGTCAACGTGGCGCGATAGGGACCGGCGAGCTCCTCGGGCATTGCGGCCTCGAATACCGACATTGCCTGGCCGAACTTCATCGCCCCGCCCTTGAGCTCACCCAAGACCTTGAAGAGCTGCTCGGCCGTGCGCGCCTGGACCTCCGAGGCGACGAGCTCGGCTGGCTTGCCGCCGACCCGCTTGCCGAGACCCAACGCAGTGCGGCCCGCAAAACCCAATGGCAACGCCGCAAGCTTGGCTGCGCGCGTCACAGCTTTGCGGGGGAGCTCACTCACCCCGTCATTCTCCCTTGTTCGGACGCGCAACTGCACAGCGGATGGGAAAACCAGCGTCTCAGCTGGATCGTCGGCCACGGCAGGGACAGCTCGAGCGAAAGGCCATGGGGCACCGGCTGGCCGTCCAGACAAGTGTGCACGATCATGGCCGCGGCCCCGGCGGTCATCGCGGTCAGCGTGCTCTCCAGACTGACTGGGGCAGCTGGCAAAAGCGGCCCCCGAGGAACCAGCTGGGACAACACCGCCGGCCAGGCGGCATCCCGGTCACGCCGGTGCAGATCGAGACACGTCAGGCAGGGGCCGGGGCCGACGGCAATGACGGGACCGACCTGCACCCTGTGACCTTGAACCACCAACGGCAGGTGCGGTATGCCGCGTCGTAGCCACGGCGCCCCGGCATCTGGGCGGATTGCTCCCATCGCCATCAGCACGACCAGGTCTGGCCGCTTCAGGGTTGAGCCCGACCTCGCGCGATCCCGGGCCGCTGGTTGGTTGCGCAGTTCGAGGTCCAGCATGTTTACGGCGTTGGGACCCACGCTGACCCGGCCGATTCCCCCGACCCGCAACAGATCGGCCAGGGCGCAGGGCAGGTCGCCTTCGCCGCTGATCAGTACGTGGCGCCTGGATCTGGCAGCGACTTGGTCGGAGCCGTCACCCGAAAGGCCGTAAGCCTCGGCAACCGCGCGCGCGTCCTGGCGCAGCAGATGCCGTCGCGGCTCCTCGACCGGGGCTAGGCAGGCCCGGTCGGTGGTGGTGCCAACGAGGAGGTGATGATCGTCCAAGGCTGCGATCAGGACCGACATTCGGCCTGCGGCGATCCCTGCGTCGGCGGCTACGGCATACAGGCTGCGGATGTCCAGGCTGCCGTCCAGACCCTCCACCATCGCGATCTCGGCGTCGCTGAGCCCGTCCAGGACGACTCCGGTGTCGGGGCGAAGCCCCAGCTGAAGTGATCCGGGTCCACGCCGGAGTGGCTGCATGTGGCTCTTGAGGCGGGGTCTGCCGTTCATGGGATTCCTCCAGGGATGGGCTCGTCCTGAGGAACCTGTCACGGTAAGCGAGGGGATCCGACCCCATCCACAGCAGTTGAGTAGGGGTACCTACCTGCGGACATGCGAAGGGCGACACCCGGGCATTGAAGCTCGGATGTCGCCCTAAGCGAGGTTCGGTTCGGTCAGGCCTTGCCGAGAATGCGGTTGAGGTTCGTGCCGCAAACCGGGCACTTGCCCTTGGCCATGCGACGGCCGTTCGTCTCGACTACCTTGCCCGTGGCGTCGCGCTTCTCCTTGCACTTCACGCAGTAGAAGTCGCCCGTGTACATCTCGCCGGTCTCTACAGACTCTGCCATGTGTCTATGTCTCCTGTGTCGTTCCTTGCCGCTGTGTGCGGCACCGGTCTCGCTCGACCCTAGACCAGGTTGAGCACAACGTCGCACATTGGGCTGCATTTCTTGTGCTCACGTTTCGGACCTCCCGAGATGGGCCCGGAGCGACGACGGGTCGCAATGATGGGATTTCTTGGCGGCTTGGCCTACGTTTTGATCGTGAGCATGGAAGAGATCGAGGTCAGGCGCAGCCGGCGCAGACGCCGGACGGTCAGCGCATATCGTGAAGGCAGTCGGACGATCGTGCTGATCCCGTCGAGGTTCTCCGCGGCCGAGGAGCGCACCTGGGTCGAGGCGATGATGCGCAAGCTGGCAGCGGGGGACAAACGTCGTCGGCCCAGCGACCAGCAGCTGTTGGCCCGCGCTGCAGACCTGTCCGAGCGCTATCTGGGCGGCTTGGCCGAGCCGGTCAGCATCGTGTGGGTCACCAACCAGAGCTCGCGCTGGGGATCGTGCACACCGGCCGACGGGACGATTCGACTTTCGGTCCGGGTCAAGGGGATGCCCTCGTGGGTGGTCGACTACGTGATCCTGCATGAGCTGACGCATCTGCTCCAGCCCGGTCACGGTCGCGAGTTCTGGTCCCTGCTCGAGTCCTACCCGCGCACGGAACGGGCCCGGGGCTTTCTCGAGGGGGTCGCGGCCGCGACAGGACACCAGCGGCCCGACGGTGGAACCGACGACTGACCCAACCGGCAGGTCTGGTCAGGTCAGGCCGAGGGCGGATCGGGCAGCGGCCACGAGCGGCTCGAGCTCGCGGCGGGTCGGTTCGGGCAGCGCATCCGTCGGCCACCACCGGACGTCCAGGGACTCCTCACTGACCTCGTGGGCCGCGTCTTCATCAACGACCGCCATGAAGCGCAGATCCAGGTGCTCACGACACCGGCCGAACGAGCCGACCAGCTGATGGCGGTCCAGCTGAATCAGCTCGGAGCGGGCGAGCAGGGTTGCGATTCCGGACTCTTCCCGGGCCTCGCGCTGGGCGGTGGCGTGGGCGTCGGTGTCACCCGGCTCGAAGTGCCCGCCGAACTGGAACCACACCCCCGCCTTCTTGTGCAGCGTCAACAGCGCTTGCGAGCCGGTGGCGTCGAGGACAAGGCAGCTTGCGGTGAAGTGGGCCGATGGGCCCTGCTTCCACATCGCGTCCGGGTGCGCTGCCAAGTGTGTGAGATAGCTCCTTCGGAGCTGCTCCTGGACCGGGTCATCTGCTCCCCAGGCGGTCAGCTGCCGGGTCGCGCTCTCGTGCAAGAGCCGGTATGCCGCAGGGAGACTCACACGTCCAACCTATCGACCAAGGCTGGCTAGACTGCCACCCCCGGATCGCCGTCACCATCTCACGCACCACTCACCGTGCCAGCGACCCCGGCCTGTTGATCGGCTGGACATTGATCGGCTGGACTATTGATCGACCCGAGAACACACCGACAGGGGGCACGACTATGGCGCTTGGTCAGCAGATGGAGATCGTGGGCCTGTGCAAGCGTTACGGAGAGACCGTTGCCTTACAGGACATGACCTTCGACGTGCACCCCGGGGAGCTGTTCGGGTTCGTGGGCAGCAACGGCGCGGGCAAGACCACTGCCATGAGGATCGCCTTGGGGGTGCTGTCGGCCGACTCCGGACACGTCCACCTCGGCGGCCAGCCGATTGACCTGGCGGTGCGCCGGCGGATCGGTTACATGCCCGAGGCGCGCGGGCTCTATCCGAAGATGAAGGTTGGTCCGCAGCTGTCCTACCTCGCCCAGCTGCACGGCTTGTCCGCTGGCGAGGCCGCCGACGCCGTGACGAGCTGGACGAAGCGCCTGGGCATCGACGCCAGGGTGAACGACAACGTCGACGCCCTCAGCCTCGGTAACCAGCAGCGGGTGCAGCTGGCCGCGGCGCTGGTCCATGATCCTGACGTGCTTGTGCTCGACGAGCCTTTCTCCGGACTCGATCCGGTAGCCGTCGACGTGATGAGCGAGGTGCTCTCGGAGAAAGCAGCCAACGGTGTGCCCGTGATCTTCTCCAGCCATCAGCTGGACCTGGTCGAGCGGCTCTGCGACCGGGTGGGCATCGTCGTGCGGGGGCACATGCAGAAGTGCGGCACGGTCGACGAGCTTCGCGCCGGTGGTGGAACCGAGCTCGTGGTGGACGCGCCGCAGGCGGTGCGGGGCTGGGCAGATGGCCTCGCCGGAGTGCGCGCTGTGCAGTACGCCGAGGGACGCACCGTGCTGACCGTTGAGCCAGACAGCGAGAGCGTCGTCGACCAGGTCGTTCTTGCCGCGGCCCTGAGCACCGGTCCGGTGCACCAGTTCTTTCGAAGGCAGCCCTCGCTGACCGAGCTGTTCCGGGAGGTAGTCGCCGTATGAGAAACAAGGCGGTCGACAAGCACAGCCTCGTCAACCACAGCTCGGTCGGGGGGAGGATGAGCGGGCCGTTTGCTTCCACCGGTGCCGCCCGTATCATCGGCCTGGTCGCCAGACGTGAGCTCACCACGCGGGTACGCACCAAGTCCTTCCTCATCAGCAACGCGATCATCCTGGTCCTGATCCTCGGCGGAATCATTGCCGCTTCCGTGTTTGCCGACGACGCGGTCACCAACCCCAAGCTCGGTTTGGTGGGTAGCGCAGCGAGCCTGTCGGGGGCGCTGGCGGCAGGCTCCGCATCCATAGGAAGCCCCGTGGATACCTCGACGGTGCCGGATGTGGCCACCGCTAGAGCCAAGGTGACCTCGGGTGACCTGGACGTAGCCCTGGTTCCAGGAAGCACCGGCGGCTACACCGCCATCGTGGATGAAGGGCTGCCAAGGGACCTGCGGTCGATCATCGACTCGGTGATCCGCCAGCAAGCCATCAACTCGGCGCTGCGAGCCCAAGGCGTGGACCCGGCGACGCTCGGCGAGGCGGCCGCGCGCGCGACCCTCAAGGTCGACGCGGTCAACCCGCCGGATCCCGACCGCGACCAACGGACGGCACTCGCCTTCGTCGCGATGCTGCTGATGTTCTTCCAGCTGCTGATGTTCGGTCTCTATGTTGCGATGGGGGTGGTGGAGGAGAAGTCCAGCCGGGTGGTCGAGGTGCTGCTGGCCACCATCAAGCCCCTGCACCTGTTGTGGGGCAAGGTACTTGGCATCGGCGCCGTCGGCCTGTTGCAGCTCGCGGCCTACGGCGTGGTTGGCCTGGGTGCCGGCGTGGGAACCGGTCTGCTCACGGTGACCGGACTCGCTGTGGGTGTCTTCGCCTCGGTGCTCTTCTGGTTCATCCTGGGTTTTGCCTTCTTCGCCGTGAGCTATGCCGCCGCAGGCTCGCTGGTGTCGCGGCAAGAGGACGTGAACTCCGCCGCAACCCCCATCACGATGTTGGTGATGGTCGGCTACGTCCTGGCGCAGGTGACCCTGGCGGACCCGAGCGGCACGGCAGCGTCGGTGATGTCCTGGGTCCCGCCGTTCTCGGCGATGCTCATGCCGCTGCGCATCGCGTCGGGGACGACCAGCGTGGTTCAGATCGTCGGTTCAGCTGTGTTGATGCTCCTGGTGACCGTGGCCCTGGCCAGGCTAGCCGCCCGCATCTATGAACGCTCGGTGCTGCGCACCGGCACCCGGGTGACCTGGAGCGAAGCGCTGCGCCAACGTCGGTAGCTCTCGCCAACGTCCGTCACAACTCCAACGCCAGTAACTATCTAGGGTTT
>JBBQUB010000015.1:0-22224 GCA_038212865.1 Actinomycetales bacterium | reverse complement strand
CCCCCCCTGTCCCCCCATTTTCGTTTCTTGGTCGCATTGTTCCATTCTCCCCGCCCGGTCCCCGGGGGGGGGGTGGTTTGGCCCGCCCCCCCCCCCCCCCCCCCCGCGACCCTGTCTCGGTCAGTAGTAGTGCTTGCGTCCACCAACGGCACGGCCCATGGACCCCAGGACAAAGAGGACTGCGCCAATGACCAACAGGATGATGCCGATGGTCACCAGAATAGGGATGGTCGCGACTAAACCGATGACCAAGAGCACAATTCCGAGAACGATCATGTGAGGTTCCTTTTCTCCTTGCGTGAACGGCCCTGTCTGGGCCGGCCGCCCTGATTCTAGTTCTATACCCACAATCGGCTGCGCCTATTCATGCCGCGTGTTTGACTTGGTGCACCGAGGGGTATCCCTTGGGTGTTCACGAGCCTGAAGAAGGAGGGTCGGCTGATGAGAATTGGTTCGAGCTTAGTGTTGATCGCGATTGGCGCGATCTTGAAGTTCGCAGTGACGACGTCGGTCAGCGGGATCAACCTGTCGACGGTGGGCGTCGTCCTGATGGTGGTGGGCATCGCCGGCTTGGTCATCTCGCTGGTCATGGCCAACACGGCACGGCGGACCGACGTGCGGACCGACGTGGTGCACCACACGCGTGCGGACTACCAGGAGCCGCTGACCCCTGACGACCCACGCATCTGACCGGGCTGTTCTGGGTTGGCCTGCGTGTCGCGAGGCGGCTGTGGTGGTCTGACCTGCTAGCGCTTGACTGCGGCCAGGACCCCGTCACCGACCGGCAGCAACGCCGCCAGCAGCGACTCGTTGTCTCGCAGCGCCTTGCCCAGATCCCTCAACGTGGTGGTGGTCTCGTCGCGGTTGGCCGGATCGGCCACGAGGTCGTGCCAGAGCATGTTGTCCAGGACCAGCACGCCACCGGAACGCAGCAGACGCAGTGCCTGTTCGACATACTGCGGGTACTCACTCTTGTCACCGTCGATGACGACCAAGTCGTATGCCGCGTCGGTCAGGCGGGGGAGTACGTCCAGAGCGGGGCCGGCGATGACCCGGGTGCGCTGCGGAGCGACGCCGGCCGCGGCATAGGCCTGTTTGGCTGCCCGTTGGTGCTCGGCCTCGATGTCGATGGTCGTCAGAATGCCGTCCGACGGCATGCCCGACAGAAGCCACAGGCCCGAGACTCCGGCACCGGTGCCGACCTCGACGACCGCCTTGGCGTTGACCGCCGCCGCCAGCAGGCGCAGGACGGCGCCCACGGCCGCCCGGACAGGCATACAGCCCATTTCCACGCCGCGAAGTCGGGCCGTCTCGATGACCTCGGTCTCCGCAACGAATTCCTCGGCGTAGGCCCAGGTGGCGGGCTTCTGTGCGCTCATGGGCGTTACCCTACTGCGAGCCGCGCACGGCCCCCGTCCGCCGGACCGCGGAGACGCCGCAGGGCTGACGGGGTAGACGCCGCATGGCTGACGACCCCGCCGGCATACCCAGTAAACTCTCAGGTTGGTCCGGAACCATTGCTGATATCAAACAAGTCATACGGGTTTCATCGACCCCGCCAGCCAAAGGAAGATGACGTGACCACGACCACAAGTGACCGCGCCGACATGCAGCATGCGGGTGACCAAGAAGGTGCCATCGGGGCGGCTTGGGTCCCGCCGACCTGGGAAGAGATCGTCACGCAGCACTCGGCGAGGGTGTATCGCCTGGCCTATCGCCTCACCGGAAACATGCACGATGCGGAGGACCTCACCCACGACGTGTTCATCCGCGTATTCCGGTCGCTGCACTCCTACCAGCCCGGAACCTTCGAGGGGTGGCTCCACCGCATCACGACCAACGTCTTCCTGGACAAGATGCGCCGCAAGCAGCGGATCCGTTTTGACGCGCTCTCGGATGAGGCTGCCGCTCGACTGCCGAGCCGCGAGGTGGGTCCGGAGCAGCATTTCACCGATACCCACTTCGACGATGACGTCCAGCACGCTCTTGATGCCCTGACCCCGGACTTCCGTGCGGCCGTGGTGCTTTGCGACATCGAAGGCCTGTCGTACGAGGAGATCGCGGCCACGCTGGGCATCAAGCTCGGCACCGTCCGTTCGCGCATTCACAGAGGTCGCTCTCAGCTGCGTGAGTCCCTCGCGCATCGCGCTCCCGACCCCTCCAGAACGGTCTCGCCGACGCGGGCCCGTCGGGGCTTCGCATTGGGGCGGGTAGTTCCGGGGACCCGGTGAGCTTCGTCCCGGGCATCCGCTCGGTCGTCGCCGTGCGACACCTGGACGCACTGCTCAGCGCCTACGCCGATCGCAGTCTTCCGGCCGCAACCCTCCTGGCCTGCGACCGGCATGTCGCAATCTGTCACGGTTGCCGGGTTGCCGTGGACGCCGAGCGTCGCATGCTCAGCTCCATGCGCAGCGCGGCTACGCCAGCGCTCTCGAGCCGGCTCGAGTCGGCGTTGCTCGGCGTCGCCGTCACTGCGGTGCCCACCGTCCCGACGCGGCGGCCTTCTCCGCTCGCGGTCGTGAACCGTGCGGCGCCCGCGATGCACCGCTCACCCGTGCGAGCGGCACTGTTGGCGAGCTTGGTAGCGGGTGCCTCGGCCGCTGCCGCATGGAGCGTTGGTGTGAGCGCCGTCGGACCCTCGGGAGCATCCTTCCCGGTTGCTCGGTTCCCCCCGGCTGCGGCAGCTGCCGATTCGTCGACCGGGTCAGGGCGCCAGGCTGCCTCCATGCTGGGCACGGGCAGCGGGGTCGCCGGACTGACGGGGGCAGCTGGGCTCACCACTACCTTCATGAGCGCCTCGATCACTGCTCTCCCCGTCCGGCCCTGGCCGGGTGTGCGAAACGAGCCTGTATTGGGGACAATCGAGCCATGAACGAGGAGCAGCGCCCTCCTGAGGGGCCGGACGAGCAGTCTCCCGAGCAGTTCACCGCTCCGGTGAACATCGAGCGCACCATGGCGTTGGTCCACTATCCACCGCCCTCCGGCAGCCCATTCGTGCATCAGCCGCCGCCTTTGGTTGAGCTCGAGTCCACGGCTTCTGGAGCGCGTCCCGCCACGTCGTGGCTGCCTCAGGCGCACGTGCCCGTGCCCTCGCCAGTGCCCACCGGTTCCGCTCAAAGTCCTGGCTCCGGCGGCCTCGGCGCGGGGGTCGTCTCGGCCATCGTGGCTGGCTCGCTGGTGATGGCCATGGTGGCCGCGGTGATCGGCGGCATCGCCGGCGGGTTTCTCGTGAGCCGCCGGGATGGCACTGCGGCGTCGTTGGCCGTTCCGCCCGCAAGCTCGACGAGCCGTCCGGCAGGGTCCATCGCCGACATCGCGGCCAGGAGCTTGCCCAGTGTGGTGACGATCAGGGTCGAGGGGTCTGATGCCTCCGGCACGGGCTCGGGGTTCGTGGTGCGCAAGGACGGCTACATTCTGACCAACAACCACGTCGTGGACGCTGCGGCCGCGACCGGCAAGATCACGGTGCTCTTCTCCGACGGCAAGACCGCCAAGGCAAAGATCGTCGGCCGGGACGAGTCCTACGACCTGGCCGTCATCCGGGTGGACCGCAACGACCTGCCCGTACTTGCCCTCGGCGCCTCCTCGGCTGTGGTCGTTGGTGATCCGGTCATCGCGGTCGGCGCTCCTCTGGGACTGGAAAGCACGGTCACCAGCGGCATCGTCAGCGCGCTCAACCGCCCAGTGACCCCCGGTGGGTCGGCTGACTCGAGCGCCTCGTTCATCAACGCCATCCAGACCGATGCGGCCATCAACCCAGGCAACTCGGGTGGGCCATTGCTCGACATGGCTGGCAGCGTGATCGGTGTGAACTCGGCTATTGCCCGGCTCGCGGGTTCCGATAACCCTGCTGGTGGGCAGTCCGGAAGCATCGGTGTCGGATTCGCGATCCCCAGTGACCAGGCACGCAAGACTTCTGAGCAGCTGATTGCGACAGGCAAAGCCACACATCCGGTCATCGGCGTCATGATCGACACCACCTACGACGGTGAGGGTGTCAAAATCGCCACCGTCACCAAGGATGGAAGTCCGCCAGTCACCAAGGGCGGGGCGGCCGAGAAGGCAGGGCTTCGTCCGGGTGACGTGATCATCGCCTTCGATGGCCGTCCGATCGCTGGCCCCGACGAGTTCGTCGTCGCGATCCGAGCCAGGTCGGTCGGCGATCAGGTTGTCATGACCGTGCGACGCGGAACCACCGAGCGACCTGTCAAGATGACCCTGCAAGCCGCCAACTAACAGCCCGAAACCGCGAGGCCCACAGTGAACCTGTTCGACATCAACGGCTGGGAGTTCGTGATCGTGGTTGTCGTCGCACTGTTGGTGATCGGCCCTGAGCGGTTGCCGGAGTACTCCGCGAAGCTGGCCAAGATGGTCAAACAGCTGCGGGGTCTGGCCGAAGCGGCCAAGGTGCAGCTGCGCGAGCAGATGGGGCCGGACTTCGATGACGTCGACTGGAAGCAGTACGACCCCCGTCAGTACGACCCTCGCCGTATCGTTCGGGAGGCCCTCATGGACGACGGTTCCGCCGAGAGCCAACCCAGCGAGGTGAAGGCGCAGTCATCATCAAAGCGCCGTGCCCCGGAAGAGCCCACGCCGTATGACGAGGACGCCACCTAGCATTCCGGTGCTCGACGGCGCATTGCGCGATTCTCACTCGAGTTGCGCGGGGATGGCGACATTCCACGGTCGTAGTACATGGTCGACGCCCACCCCCGCTGCCGTGTAGGGGTCCCGCGCGACGACCTGTCGAGCATCTTCCTCGGAGGCCACGTGCAGCACCATCATGGCGCATGAGCCGTCGCCGACCGGACCAGCGAGGACCAGCGTGCCCTCCTCGAGCAGCGACTGCAGCCAGGCCACATGGTCGGGCCGGACGAGAGCGCGCGCATCCATGTCCGCATAGCGGTATTCCAGTACGAAGAACCTCATGGCAGAAGAATGCCAGTGTCCGGTGCGATGAGGCCTGTACCGCCAGGAACGTGGAGCGGCAAAGTCCAGTCCGCAAGGCTCAGCAGGAGACCAGGGGCGCGATCGATGGCGAGGGCGAGGGTTTGGTCGCGTTCGCTGAAATGACTTTCCGTTGGGCTCCCGGAACAGCGGTAGCTGGGGCTCGCAGGGAAGTGAACTTGTTGCCAAGAACGACGTCGACCGTCGCGTCGCCACGTTTGTCGGGGACGACCTTGACGCCATGGAGCCTCGCGGCCACGAGTGCTGCGCCAGCGACACCGGTCCGACCACGGCGGACCTCACCGACACCGCCGATCTGTTTACCAAGTGGGTCGTTGGCGACCGCGGAGACCTTGAAACCTTGTGTTCGCAACGACTTCGCGACCGAAGCGGCCAGACCTCGGCGGTCCGTCGCGTTGTAGACGTTGATCGTCACCGCGCTGGCCTTCAAGGCCTGAGCGCGGGTGACCACTTGACAGTCCGAGCTTGCCTCGGCTTGGAGGGCCCCGTTGCCGACCCAGCCCCGGAAGTAGGTGGCGGCATAGGCAAAGGACCCAAGCATCATCAGGCTGACCAGGAGAAGGGTGATGGCGGCTCGCCGCTGTCGACGTCGGTGATAGATCGAGACTGCGGGCTGCTGCGCGTAGTCCACGGTTGCCCTCCCTGTCGCTCAGTCGTCCCAAACTGATCATGACGGTTCAGAGGCGCCGCTGCTATAGCGGGTTTTGACTAGTCAAATATGGCTAGTCAAAGAACCAGGACACGTGCATGCAGTGCGGGTCGTTGCTGCAGCGCTGCGCGTAGAGCCCGGTGAAGTCCGTCTTCGAGATATAGCCCGCCCTCCCACTGCACGACGTGGGCGAACAGGTCGCCATAGAAGGTGGAGTCCTCGGACAACAGGGCAGCCAGGTCAAGATTGCGTTTGGTGGTGGTGAGCTCATCGAGCCGGACCATGCGAGGCGGGACTTCGGCCCAGTCCCGAGCCGTCTCCAGTCCGTGTGCCGGGTAGGGGCGCCCCTCGCCCAAGGCTTTGAAGATCATGGCGTCAGTTTAGGCAGACGCTGCCGGCCCGCCGGACTAAAGTGCCGATCGTGACCAATGCCAGCGATGTCAACAGCCAGCTAGACATGATCAGGTCGGGGTACGTCTTCGACGGCCCGGCCCTCCATTTCGGTGCTGCCGTGAGCGATAGCACGGCTCACCCGGACGTCCCGGTGCGACTACCACTCGGGGTCTTGAACCGCCATGGCCTGGTCGCAGGCGCCACCGGAACGGGGAAGACAAAGACACTTCAGCTGATGGCCGAGCAGCTCTCCGGCCAGGGTGTGCCCGTGTTCCTCGCCGATATCAAGGGCGACCTCTCCGGCATGGCGACTGCGGGGGTCGCGGGCGAAAAGGTCGCCGCCCGAGCCAGGGACGTGGGACAGGAGTGGGTGGGCACCGCGTATCCGACGGAGTTCCTGTCCCTAGGCGGCTTGGGCAACGGCATCCCGATCCGGGCCACCATCACCTCGTTCGGGCCGATCCTGTTGTCAAAGGTGTTGGGGCTCAACGAGACCCAGGAATCCAGTTTGGGGCTGGTCTTCCACTTCGCTGACTCCCGGGGTCTGGCGTTGCTCGACATCAAGGACCTGAGGGCAGTCATCGCCTACCTCACGTCGGACGAGGGGAAACAGGACCTCAAGGATCTGGGCGGCTTGTCCACAGCTACGGCCGGGGTCATCCTGCGCAACCTGATCACCTTCTCCGACCAGGGCGCCGACGTGTTCTTCGGCGAACCCGAGTTCGACACGGCCGACCTGATGCGCCTGGCCGCGGACGGCAAGGGCATCGTCACCTGCCTTGAGCTGCCTGCCGTCCAGGACCGGCCCAAGCTGTTCTCGACGTTCCTCATGTGGATGCTGGCGGATCTCTTCCACGATCTGCCCGAGGTCGGCGACCTCGAGAAGCCCAAGCTCGTCTTCTTCTTCGACGAGGCGCACCTGCTCTTCGATGGCGCCAGCAAAAGTTTCCTGGACGCGATCGAGCAGACGGTGAGGCTGATTCGTTCCAAGGGCGTCGGGGTCTTCTTCGTGACCCAGACCCCCAAGGACGTCCCGTCCGGCGTCCTGTCTCAGCTCGGTAACCGGGTCCAGCACGCCTTGCGTGCCTTCACGCCCGAGGACGCCAAGGCTCTCAAGGCCACGGTCTCGACGTTTCCGCACAGCGGCTACGACCTTGAGGAGCTGCTGACCCAGCTCGGCACCGGTGAGGCCGTCATCACGGTTCTGTCCGAACGTGGCGCCCCGACGCCAGTGGCCTGGACTCGCCTGCGGGCACCGCAGTCAGCGATGGCCCCATCGTCGGACTCCATTGTCCTGCAGCTGATTTCGGCGTCCCTTCTCAAGCCCAGGTATGCCGACATGGTCGACCGTGAGTCAGCCTACGAGAAGCTGCAGGCCCGGATTCAGGCGGCGCCGACGCCTGACCAGTCGCCGGCGCCGGTCCCAGCCGGTGGCAGAGCACCGGCGTCCGCAAGTCGCCGGCCAAAGGCTCCAAAGGCGCAGGAGTCGATGGTCGAGCAGGTCGTCACATCCAGCGCGTTCAGGTCGATGCTGCGCTCAGCTGGCACCGTCATCGGCCGCGAGATCACGCGGTCGATCTTCGGAACGGCCCGACGCCGGCGCTGACGGCAGCAAGAGGGGGCGGCATCCAGACGGACTGTGCGCAGGTCTCCGGCACGGACGGGTCCACACATGGTGATGGTGCTCGCCGCCTGCCGTCCTAGACCGGTGATACCCCACAGTGTCAACGCATTTCGGCGCCACAGAAAGACTGGGGAGTCCAGCCGCAACCCGGGTGGCAACCGCAGCACTCCACGAAGCTGGCCCCTAGCGGCGCCGTGAGCACGTCAGCCCCTCGACGTCCCAGCCTGGCAGTCCCTCTCGTGCACGTGGCGGAGGATAGGGGATTTGAACCCCTGAGAGCTTTCACTCAACGCGCTTTCCAAGCGCGCGCACTAGGCCACTATGCGAATCCTCCGTCGAGGAGGCTACCCGAGGGGGAAGCGCACTCTGCAATCGGCCGTCGTTGCCGGATTTCTGACCGTCATGGGGACGCCACTAGAGTGGCCCGAGGCCCCCCGTGTGGTGGTACCTCACCGAACTCCCCCAGGGCCGGAAGGCAGCAAGGGCAGGTGAGCTCTTCCAGGTACGCGGGGGGTCCCCTCATCTGCGCGCTCAGCAGCTTGTTGCGCCGAAACCACCGTTCTGCGGGCCTGGAGGCCGCGATTCGGTGGTGTCGGCGCAACAAGAGGGAGCGTGGCCGAGATGTCCGGTAGGCCGACTAGGTTGGGCACGTGAGCACAGCCCTGTATCGCCGCTACCGGCCCGAGTTCTTCGCCGACATCATCGGCCAGGAGCACGTGACCGAACCCTTGATGCAGGCGCTGCGGACCGGCAGGGTCAACCACGCCTATCTGTTCAGCGGTCCACGGGGCTGCGGCAAGACGACCTCCGCCCGGATCCTGGCCCGCTGTCTGAACTGTGAGCAGGGGCCGACGCCGATCCCGTGCGGGGTGTGCGAATCGTGCATCGCTCTGGCACGTGGCGGCTCGGGCACTGTAGACGTCATCGAGATCGACGCCGCCAGTCACGGAGGCGTCGATGACGCGCGTGACCTGAGGGAGCGAGCGGCATACGGGCCGGCGCAGTCCCGCTACAAGATCTACATCATCGACGAAGCGCACATGGTGACCCCGCAGGGCTTCAACGCCCTGCTCAAGATCGTCGAAGAGCCGCCCGAGCATGTGAAGTTCATCTTCGCCACGACCGAGCCCGACAAGGTCATCGGCACGATCCGCTCGCGCACGCACCACTACCCGTTCCGGCTCGTCCCCCCGTTGCGCCTGCAGGACTACCTGGGCGATCTATGCACTGCGGAGAAGGTCCATGTCGCCCCTGGTGTCCTCTCGTTCGTCGTTCGTGCCGGTGGTGGGTCGGTCCGCGACTCGTTGTCCGTGCTCGACCAGCTCATTGCCGGGTCCGGCGACGAGGGGCTGACCTACGAGGGCGCTGCTGCCTTGCTCGGGTTCACCGAGGGTGAGCTGCTCGACGCCACGATGGACGGGCTCGCGGCCGGCGACGGGGGCGCAGTCTTCCGCCAGATCGACAAGGTCATCGAGACCGGTCATGACCCGAGGCGCTTCGTCGAAGACCTGCTCGAACGCCTGCGGGACCTGATCGTGCTTGCCGCCGTCCCGGACGGCGCCTCATCAGTGCTGCGCGGCATCCCCGAGGACCAGCTCGAGCGGATGCGCCTGCAGTCCGCCGCATTCGGGCCTGGCGCACTGTCTCGCTCGGCGGACATCGTCAACGCCGGTCTGACCGAGATGACCGGCGCCACCGCCCCACGGCTGCAGCTCGAGCTGATCTGCGCCCGGGTCCTGCTGCCGGGTGCCTCCGGCGAGAGCGGCTACGCCGCCCGGCTAGACCGTCTGGAACGCCGCCTCGAGATCAGTGGTGTCTCAGCGCCCGCCGGGACCCGATCGGCTCCGCCGACCGCCCAGCCTGCCCCACAACTCCCACAACCCGAGATGGCTCGGCCAATGGTGTCGACGGACCCCCAGCCGGTCAACCCACCCGTCGTGGAGTCCCCGCCGGTGATTGCGGGTCAGCCCGCGCCCATGCCCGGCGGGATCGATACGGACGCGATCCGTCGGTCATGGCCTGACGTGCTGGCCAAGGTCTTCACCATCCGTCGCTTCACCTGGACCTTCCTGTCCGAGCACACCCAGGTCCAGGACTACGACGGCAAGCGACTGCTGCTCGCGATCCAGACCGAGGGGTTGACGACGCAGTTCCGCCGGGGGCAGCACGCCGAAATCGTGCGTCAGGCACTGAGCGAGGTGCTGGGGGTCGACGCTGTCGTCGAGGGCATCACGACCCCGCAGTCAGCCCGGCCGGCCCCGGCTCTTGCCGCCGCAAGCCTGCCCGCAGCCCCTGCTGCCCAGCCTGTTGACCGGTCCTCCACGCCAGAGCGATCCTCCACGTCAGACCGGTCCTCCACGTCAGACCGGTCCTCCACGCCAGAGCGATCCTCCACGCCAGACCGGTCCTCCACGCCGCGGCAACGAGCCAGGGCTGCGGTGGCACAGGAGGCCAGCACCCGCCGGACGAGCCCCTCGTCGGTGGCCGACGACAGCGTGGTCAGTGCCGACGACGAGGACATTGATGAGGCGGGAGAGGTGGGACAGCCGGTCATCGCGCGCGTCCTGGGTGGCACCGTCATCGGGGAGCTCGAGCAGTAGGCCCGGTCGGCCCGCCCGGAGCGTCGGCGGACCGGTTGGCCGCGGCCACCGGCCATTTCGGGCTAGGCTCACCGATGTGTATGAAGGCGTGGTCCAGGACCTTATCGACGAGCTCGGCAGACTGCCCGGGGTCGGTCCCAAGGGCGCACAACGCATCGCGTTCCACCTGTTGCAGGCCGACGCCGTCGAGGTGAAGCGACTGGTCAACGCGCTAGTGGAGGTCAAGGAGAAGGTCCGCTTCTGCAGCATCTGCGGCAACGTCGCCGAGGCCGAGCAGTGCCGCATCTGTCTGGATCCTCGCCGCGACCTTACCTCCGTCTGCGTCGTCGAGGAGCCCAAGGACGTCGTGGCGGTCGAGCGGACGAGGGAGTTCCGCGGGCGTTACCACGTGCTCGGTGGGGCGATCAGTCCCATCGAGGGTGTAGGTCCGGATGACCTAAGGATCAAGGAGCTGCTGACGCGTTTGGCCGATGGTGAGGTCGACGAGGTCATCATCGCGACCGACCCCAACCTCGAGGGCGAGGCGACGGCCACCTATCTGGCCCGGCTGTTGCGCCCCATCGGGCTCAAGGTCACGCGGCTGGCATCCGGGCTGCCGGTCGGAGGAGACTTGGAGTATGCCGACGAGGTCACCCTCGGTCGGGCCTTCGAGGGCAGGAGACTGATCGATGTCTGACGAGCTGACGATCCTGGGCGAGGAGTCCGCGCGCGACGCCCGCGCCTACCTGACAACGGTCACCGAGGTTGCCTCCGGCGCCGAGCCCGACACCGCGATACCCGTTCTGCTGCTTGCGGTTTCGCAGGTTCTGGTGGCTGGTGCCCGCCTCGGCGCGATCATCGACGTGGTGCCCGATGAGCGGTACGAAGCCGACCCTGGACCGGACGCTGACGTCGACCCTGTGCGGCAAGGGCTGGTCAACCTCTTCGAAGGCCTTGACGACTACGTCCACGTCGTCGACCCGCTGGTGGGCGTGGCGGTGGCCAAAGGATCGCTGTCCAACGACCTTGCCGAAGTGGCTGCTGCCTTGGCTCACGGCTTGCAGCACTATGAGAGCGGCCGGGTCAGCGAAGCGCTCTGGTGGTGGCAGTTCAGCTACCTTTCGTCCTGGGGCGACAGCGCCACGAGGGCCCTGCAGGTTCTGCAGGCGGTGCTGGGCCACATCCGGCTCGACGCAGACGAAGATGCCGTCGCCGAGGCAGAGTTCGACGCGCTGTACCCCTGAGGTCCGGCGCCCGGGTCTGGAACGCCTGGCCTGGCCAGCGGCCGGCGGTCCGGGTTCAGGCGATGCGGGTGCCGCGGGGCAGCCTGCGGATCGGTGTCCGCAACCGGCGCACGGCCACCCAGATCGACACCGCGCCAAGAACACCGAGGAAGACGAAACCGTAGGGCCAGACCGCGTGCACCTTGTTCAGGCGATCGCGCCGTAGCTGCTCCTGGCCACCGCTGTCCACGCCAAAGCCAGCACCCGCGTTCGGCTGGGGCTCGAGTGAGGCGACAGCGAGCTCCGGCCAACACTCGTTGAGGGAGTCCGGGGTGGTGCCCATGCGAGCCGTTCTGGCACCGTCGCTGATCAGCTGGAGAGGCTCAAAACCGAGGTAGGGCAATGGTTTACGTGACGGAGCAGCATCTGCGACCACGACGAACGGGTTGAGTGCGAGCAGCCACCAGGTGCGCTCGGTGTGCAGGATCGTCTGCTCGCGGTTGACATAAACACAGTCCGCTGGCGTTGGCTCGATGATGGACTTCTCGTCCGGGTTGACGGGCTGGTGCTCCTGGAACCACGTGTCCGGAACGACCTTGACCTGCACGCTCTGCTCGGTCGCCAGGATCGGCATCGAGAGCAGGAAGGCGATGACCGTGCCGATGGTGAGCGCGGCCACCGTCAGGTAGGTCAGGACCGCCGATGAGATCGTGCGCGCGGTGAGCGTGGAGAACATCAGCCCGATCGCGCAGACGACGGCCAGGACGAAGACGAGCACTGCCACGGCCAACAACATCCGACCCACCTCGACCCCGCCGGCGATCCAGGCCCACACGAGGAACGGCGAGGCGGCGAGCAGGAAGGCGAGCGAGATCGCCCAGGCCGCAAGCAGCTTGCCGAACACGATGTCGGTCGAGGTCAGCAGCGTGGTCTGCAGGGTGGCCAGGACACCGTGCTCCCGGTCGCCGTTGATGGACGTGGCGGTCAGCGAGGGGACCACGAGCATGCCGAGCCCAAGGACGAAGAACAACACCACGTCATACAGCGTCGTACCGCGATTGCCGGCAAGCGTCGTGGCGGGGTCGCCCGACTGGCTGGTCACCGCCCACCAGGTGAGCCCGGCGACGCCACCGATGATCAGAAACCAGACGCCGATGACGATGGGCCAGCGCGACGTCCGTAGCCGTTGTCTCAGCTCTATGACGGCGATGGTCCTGATGCCCTGCAGACTCATTGCCGGTCCTCCGTCGCTGCCAGGTATGCCGTCTCCAGCGCCCCGTAGCTCGGAGCGAACGCCGTGATCGGTATGCCGTCCCCGACCAGTTGTGCGAGCAGCTCGGACGCGGCGATGTCCCCGGCAACCTCGACGTCCACAGCGTCGGTCAGTGGCTGGGTGGCGACGCCATGATGGGCGAGTGCCGCCATCAGGCGGGGAGGGTCCAGCGAGGTGATCCGCCACTGAGAGACCCGGTGACCCGATCCGCGGCTGGAGTCTGACTCAGCAGTGAGGTCGTGCACCGCGACGCTGCGGCCGCGGGCCACGATAACGGCCCGGTCGGCGATCTCCTGCAGCTCGGTGAGGATGTGGCTCGAGACCAGCAGCGTCGCGCCGGACGCGGCCAGTTGGCGCAGGATGTCCAGCAGCTCGATCCGGCTACGCGGGTCCAGGCCGGAGGCAGGTTCGTCCAGCAGCAGGATGCTGGGGCGGTGGACCAGGGCCCGGGCCAGTCCCAGACGCTGTTTCTGCCCTCGCGAGAGAACGCGGGCAGGTCGGTCGGCCAGGTCACCGAGGTGGAGCAGCTCGAGCAGCTCCGCCACCCGGGTGCGCGCTTGGACGGGTGCCATCCGGTATGCCGCCGCCACGGTCTCCAGGACCTCGCGCACCGTCAGCGCGTCCCAGGTGCCGAACCCGTCCGGCATCCAGCCCATCGTTGCCCGGATCTCGCGTGGCGCAGCCACAGGGTCGATCCCGGCGATGCGGATCGAGCCGGCGTCGGGAGCAAGGAGGGTGGCCAGCATGAGCAGGAGCGTGGTCTTGCCAGCGCCGTTGGGGCCGACCAGTGCAGTGACCTCACCGGGCCGCGCCTGCAGGTCGATGTGGTCGACGGCCAGCACCGACCCAAAGGATCGCCTGACTCCCGTCACCTCGATTCCGGCTCCTGCGTCCATGGCCCCGCCCCTCTCACGTTGCTCGCATATTCCACCGTCAAAGTCCCAAGCCTCGAAAGGTCTCAGTGCTGACAATGTCGCAGCGACCAGAGGTGTCGCAGCGTCAAGAAATGTAGCGGCATGATCAGCCCAGAAGTGGATAATTGCCGCCGCGCGAGGGTCACGATCTGTTGCACGTAACATTGGGCACGATGAGTATGACGAGCACGGCGCACGCCAAGGGGCGCACGACGGCTCCCACCTCGACGGGGCGCAAGGTGGCCCCCGTGGAGGTTGTGGAGGTTGTGGAGGCCAGGAGGCGACGGTCCTTTGCCGTCATCAGCCACCCGGACGCCGGCAAGTCGACCCTCACCGAGGCGCTGGCCCTGCATGCCCGGGTCCTCACGCACGCGGGAGCGGTGAACGGCAAGGACGGTCGCGGCGGCACGGTGTCGGACTGGATGGACATCGAGCGCGAGCGCGGCATCTCGATCACCTCGGCGGCTTTGCAGTTCACCTACCGCGACACCGTGATCAACCTGGTCGACACCCCTGGCCACGCCGACTTCTCCGAGGACACCTACCGGGTGCTCTCCGCGGTCGACGCTGCCGTGATGCTGGTGGACGCGGCCAAGGGCCTCGAGGTCCAGACCATGAAGCTCTTCGAGGTCTGCAAGCACCGCAACATCCCGATCATCACGGTCATCAACAAGTGGGACCGCCCCGGCCGTGAGGCCCTCGACCTGATGGACGAGATCCAGGGGCGGACCGGGTTGCAGCCCGCTCCGCTGAACTGGCCGGTGGGGATCGCCGGCGACTTCCGCGGCGTGCTCGACATGGCGACCGGGGACTACCTGAAGTTCACCCGTACCGACGGCGGGGCAACCGTGGCTCCCGAGGACCACCTCAGCGCCGAGGCAGCCCTAGCCGTCGAGGGTGAAGCCTGGCTGCGGGCAGTGGAGGAGAGCGACCTGGTTGTGGCGACCGGGGCCGGTCACGATCCCGAGGGATTTCTGGCGGCCACGAGCACCCCCGTGATGTTCGGCTCCGCGGTCCTCAACTTCGGCGTGCGGTTCCTGCTCGACACCCTGGTCGACCTCGCTCCGGCTCCCGGCGCCCGGGCTGACGCCGATGGCCACTTGCGCGGGATCGACTCTCCCTTCAGCGCATTCGTCTTCAAGATCCAGGCCGGCATGAATGTCGCCCACCGTGACCGCCTCGCCTTTATCCGCATCTGCTCGGGCACTTTCGAACGTGGGATGGTTGTCACCCACTCGGCGACCAACCGTCCCTTCGCCACGAAGTACGCCCAGCAGGTCATGGGCCGCGAGCGCACGAGCCTCGACATAGCCTTCCCAGGCGACGTGGTCGGTCTGGTCAACGCCAATGCCCTGCGGGTCGGTGACACGCTCTACGTCGACGAGCCGGTCACCTTCCCGCCGATCCCTTCCTTCTCGCCTGAGCACTTCGCGGTGGCGAGGGCCAAGGACTCCAGCCGCTACAAGCAGTTCCGGCGCGGCATCGAGCAGCTGGACCACGAGGGCGTCGTCCAGGTGCTGCGTTCAGACCTGCGAGGTGACCAGGCGCCCGTCCTGGCGGCTGTCGGTCCCATGCAGTTCGAGGTCGCCGAGCACCGGATGGCGAACGAGTTCAACTCGCCGATCTCGCTCGACCGGCTGGCCTACTCCCTGGCCCGCCGCACGGACGCTGAGGGCAGCGAGCGACTTCGCGGTCAGCGCGGCGTCGAGGTGCTCTCGCGCAGCGACGATGTGCTCCTGGCCGTCTTCAGCGACCGGTGGCGGTTGCAGTCCGTCGAGCGCGACCTCGCGGACATTCTGCTTGCCCCACTCGTTGTCTCCCTGTGACCCACCGCGACAAGCGAGCGGAAGGAGACATCTCGGCATACGGCCGCGCCGTTCGGGCTTGGCGGTCAGCCCTACACTGTCCTCGCCCGCAGTCCACCTCAACCTGGAGCCTGATGTGAGCCTGGTCGTCCAGAAGTACGGCGGGTCCTCGCTGACTGACGCCGAGAGCATCAAGCGCGTGGCGCGGCGGATCGTCGAGACCCGCAAGGCCGGCAACGAGGTCTGCGTCGTGGTCTCCGCCATGGGCGACACAACCGACGAGCTGCTCGATCTGGCCCAACAGGTGAGCCCGTTGCCCCCCGGCCGTGAGATGGACATGCTGCTGACCGCTGGCGAGCGAATCTCGATGGCTCTGCTGGCCATGGCGATCGGCAACCTGGGCCCTACCGCGCGCTCGTTCACCGGCTCCCAGGCCGGCGTCATCACCGACTCCACGCACGGCAAGGCGCGCATCATCGACGTCACGCCGGGGCGGATCAGGGATGCGCTGGACAGCGGTGACATCGCCATCGTGGCTGGCTTCCAGGGCGTCAGCGCGGACAGCAAGGACATCACGACACTCGGTCGGGGTGGCTCGGACACGACGGCGGTGGCGCTGGCCGCCGCGTTGCATGCCGACATCTGCGAGATCTACACCGACGTTGATGGTGTCTTCACCGCTGACCCGAGGATTGTCCACAGCGCGCGAAAGATTGACCGGCTCTCGAATGAAGAGATGCTTGAGATGGCCGCCTGCGGGGCAAGGATCCTGCATCTGAGATGCGTCGAGTACGCCCGGCGGTTCGACATTCCCATCCACGTGCGGTCCTCGTTCTCCTACAGCGAGGGCACCGTGATCGTCAGTAAACCTGCAGATGATGAAGGAGACAGCGTGGAAGCCCCGATCATCGCCGGCGTCGCACACGACCGCAGCGAAGCCAAGATCACCGTCGTCGGCGTACCGGACCACCCCGGCAAGGCGGCAGAGATCTTCCAGGCGGTGGCCGTTGCCGAGATCAACATCGACATGATCGTCCAGAACGTCTCCGCCGTGGAGACGGGGCTGACCGACATCTCCTTCACCTTGCCCCAGACCGACGGCCAGGTCGGCGTTCAGGCGCTCAAGCGCATCCAGCCCGCGGTCGGCTTCGCTTCGCTGTTGTATGACGACCACATCGGCAAGCTATCGCTCGTGGGTGCCGGCATGCGCTCGCACCCCGGAGTGTCCGCCACGTTCTTCAAGGCCCTCGCCGATGCGGGCATCAATATCGAGATGATCTCCACCTCGGAGATCCGCGTCTCGGTCATCACCCGGGACGACCAGCTCGACGACGCCGTGCGCGCCGTGCATACAGCCTTTGGGCTTGACTCGACCGAAGGCGAAGCCGTGGTCTACGGAGGTACCGGACGATGAGCACTCGCAAGCCCACCCTGGCTGTTGTCGGCGCGACCGGCGCAGTTGGCACCGTCATGCTGAGCATCCTGAGCCAGCGCGAGGACGTATGGGGAGAGATCCGCCTCGTGGCGTCGGCGCGTTCTGCCGGCAAGGTCCTCACGGTCCGAGGCGAGCAGCTGGTGGTCCAGGCGCTCGCCCCTGAGGTCTTCGACGGTGTCGACGTCGCCATGTTCGACGTGCCCGACGAGGTCTCGGCCGAGTGGGCTCCGATCGCGGTGTCGCGCGGTGTCGTGGCGGTGGACAACTCAGGTGCGTTCCGCATGGACCCCGACGTGCCGTTGGTCGTGCCCGAGGTCAACCCGGCCCAGGTCCGCAACCGGCCCAAGGGCATCATCAGCAACCCCAACTGCACGACGCTGACGATGATGGACGCGATTGGCACGCTGCACGCCGGCTGGGGCCTGAAGGAGCTCGTGGTCGCGTCCTATCAAGCCGCCTCGGGTGCGGGTAAGCCCGGCATCGATCGCCTTTACGACGAGATTGCGGTGTTGGCCGGCAATCGCGAGGCTGGCCAGCATGCGGGCAACGTGCGGGCGGCAGTCACCGACAAGCTCGGGGAGGACTCGCCGTTCCCCGCGCCGCTGGCGCTGAACGTGGTGCCATGGGCGGGCTCGCTCAAGGACGGGGGCTGGAGCTCGGAGGAGCTCAAGGTCCGCAACGAGTCACGCAAGATTCTTGGCATCCCTGACCTCAAGGTCTCAGCGACCTGCGTGCGGGTCCCTGTCATCACGACCCACTCGCTTGCCGTGCATGCGGTCTTCGAGAAGCCGCTGACCGCCGATGCCGCTCGTCAGGCACTGGTCGAGGCGCCGTCCGTCGTCGTCCTGGACGACCCGGGCGCCGGTGAGTGGCCGACCCCCGCCGACGTCGTGGGGTCCGACCCCACCTTCGTCGGACGGATCCGTCAGGCACTTGACTTCCCCAACACCATCGACCTGTTCGTCTGTGGTGACAACCTTCGCACGGGCGCCGCCCTCAACACTGCTCAGATCGCCGAGCTGGTGGCCAGGGAGCTCACGACCCGGTCCTCCGACGAGGACCGATAGCCAAACCAGGCGACGGTGTCGGTCGGACCCAGTCAAACCTAGGGACCGTGTCGGCCGGACCCGGCCAAACCTAGGGACCGTGTCGGTCGGATCCGCGCACCCTCCCTAGTTTTGGGTGCCAGTAGTCCGCACAGTCCCTAGGTTTGCGGTCAGTGGGGGAGATGGACCACGGCGGCCAGACCCGGCCCGGAGGGGTTGTCCTGCAACGAGATCGACCCATCTGAGCGACGAAGGAGCTCCCGCACGATGGCCAGCCCAAGTCCGGTGCCTCCGGCGTCGCGATCCCGCGCGTCATCGAGTCGGGCGAACCGCTCGAACACCCGCTCACGCTCACCTGCCGGTATGCCGGGTCCGTCGTCCGTCACGGTCAGCACCGCGCGCCCGCCTTCGGCGCGTACAGCTAGGGTCACCCTCGAGCTGGCGTGACGCACGGCGTTGTCAACGAGGTTGGCCACCACGCGTTGCAGCTCGTCTGAGCTGACGCTGGCATAGACGGCGGGTCCTCCGGCGACGGACACCGGCACTCTCGCGTCGGTATACCGGCCCGCTGCCGTGACCAACAGGGCTCTGACGTCTAGGGACTCGCGCCTCGATGGGGGTCTCGCATCGCTCCCGGCCCGGGCCAACAGCAACAGGTCCTCGACCAAGGCGGACAAACGGGCGACGTCGGCGAGCAGGTCGGTGGCGAGCTCACCACCCTCGCCAAGACGTTGGGCGACCTCGAGCTGAGTGCGCATGCTGGCCAGGGGACTGCGCAGCTCGTGGGCCGAGTCGGCGACGAAGGCCCGCTGACGTCCGCGGGCGGTGGCCAGCCGGTCGAGCATGTCATTGAGGGTGAGCGCCAGGGCGCGGATCTCGTCCGCGGATCTGGGGACGAGAAGCCTTTCGTCCTGATCGCTGCCGCTGATTCGTTCCGCACCCGAGCGCAGGGTCTCCACCGGCCGCAAGGTCCAGCCGATGACCCGCCAGGCGATCAAGGCCATGATCAGGACCACCAGGGGGTAGGTGACCAGCAGGGTGTTGCGCAGCACCCGCTGGCTCGCCTCGATGTCATTGACGGGGACGGCCACGATAATGCTGGCGGGAGCCGAGGTTGGGCCGGCGCGAACCGCTGAGCGGGCTTGAACGGCGATGGTGCGCAGGGTACCGGTCAGGCCAGCCCGGGCCCCTGGGATCGAGAGCCTCTCTCCTGCAAGGGCTTTGGACAGCTCAAGGGGTCGCAGCAGCGGAGTCAGGCGATCGGCACTTACCGAAGCGCTGGCCACGGCACCCGAATCATCGACGACCTGCACGAGGTGGGAGCCCGAGACCGGCAGTGGGTCGGGGACGATGTCGTTCTCGACCATCGCGGCAACCGAGCGGGCGCTGGCGAAGGCGCTGTCGTCGAGGGCGCGGTTCACCGTGAGGGTCAGTACGGCATACAGGGCGATGCTGCCCAGGGCGAGGGCCAGAGCTACCCCGGTGACGCCCACGGCCATCAGCCGGGCGCGCAGGCTCAGGGCCTGCATCTGCCCGCTCATGGAGCGAGTCGGTAGCCGGCACCGCGCACGGTCCGAAGCACGTCACGCCCGACCTTGCGCCGCAGATACCCGACATAGACCTCGACTGCGTTGGGGTCGGTGTCCTGTGCGGCGTCCCAGACGTTGTCGAGCAGCTCGATCTTGCTCACCACGCGGTCGGGATGACGCAGGAAGTACTCGAGCAGGGCGTACTCGCGCGGGGTCAGAGCAACAGGCTTGCCCGCGAGCTCGACCTCATGGGTTGCCGGATCCAAAGTGAGGTCGTGGGCCGTCAGGATCGCAGGGCGGGCCGGCAGGTTGCGCCGTAGCAGCGCACGGAGCCGGGCCAGCAGCACCACGAAGGAGAACGGCTTGGTCAGATAGTCGTCGGCTCCGTAGTCGAGCCCGTCGGCCTGGTCGTACTCACCGTCCTTGGCCGAGAGCATCAGGACGGGCACCCAGTTCGCTTCGGTGCGCAGGGTGCGGACCACGTCATAGCCCGACATCCCCGGCAACATCACGTCCAGGACCACGGCGTCGTACTCTCCGTGGCGGGCGCGCTCAAGGCCTGACGGTCCGTCCGTGGCCACGTCGACGAGGAACCCCTCTGCGGTCAGCCCGCGTCGAAGTGCCGCCCCGAGGCGTAGTTCGTCCTCAACCACCAGCAGTCGCACGGCACACAGCCTGCCATGGCGTGCTCAGGCCCCGCACAGGTTCACAGGTTGCTCTCAGCCGTGAGGGGGCAGGATGGGGCCATGAGCATCTTTGAGAGCAATCCCGCACTGCGCTGGGCTGTCCCTGCCGTGACCGCAATGGCCCTGGTCGGGGGAGGCGTGGCGTTCACCGGGGGGTTGAGCGCGATCGCCGGGGACGGGCTGCCTGCTCGCACGGCGGCGCAGCTACTGGTGGACGTGCAGGAGGCACGCTTGGACGGACTGTCCGGGACCGTGGTGCAGAAGGCCGAGCTGGGACTTCCGGATCTGCCCATTGCGGGCGGCTCCGGTCACGGCAGCAGCGCTGACCTGACCTCCCTGATCTCCGGCACCCACACCATGCGGGTCTGGTTTGCCGGTCCCGATCAGGCACGGATGGCCCTCTTGGGGACACTGGGCGAGTCCGACGTGATCCGCAACGGCAAGGACGTCTGGGTCTGGGCCAACAAGGACAAGACGGCCAAGCACTACGTTCTTCCCGCCCATGACTCCGCTGCCAAGAGCGGAGTGACTTCCGCTCTGCCAACCCCGACGGATCTGCCCACCTCGCCCCAGGATGCGGCGGATAAGGCGCTCGCCGCGATCACCCCGAGCACAGAGGTGACGACCAGCGGCACGGCGATCGTGGCCGGCCGCTCCGCCTACGAGCTCGTCCTTAAGCCCAAGGAAGCGACGTCACTCGTGGCGCAGGTCCGGGTGGCGATTGACGGCACCGAGCATGTCCCGCTCAGGGTCCAGGTCTTCGCCGAAAAGGTCGCAGACCCCGTGTTCGAGGTGGCCTTCAGCGCTGTGGACTTCGCGCGACCTGACGCCGCCCAGTTCACCTTCACCCCGCCGCCGGGCGCCACCGTCACCGAGGGCAAGGCGCCGATGGCGACGGGCGGCTCCAAGACCCCCTCCGGGTTCAACTCCAGCGCGCCGCAACCAAGCTCGGCTGACCTGCCCAAGGTGGTCGGCGAGGGTTGGGGCACCGTCGTGGTCGCAAAGGTGCCGGCCGCAACTGCCACCACCGAGGCCAGCGGGAGCGCCGGGACCACGGGTGACAAGGGCGCGGCTGATGACACTGTCGCCCAGCTGATGAAGTTTGCCGGGATGCTGCCCAAGGTCTCGGGCACCTGGGGCTCGGGGCACCTGATGGCTGGGACGGTGTTCTCGGTGCTACTCACAGATGACGGGCGGCTCGTGGCTGGGGCGGTCACCCCGGAGGGCCTGTACGCCGCGCTGGCCGGTAAGTGAGCGAGGCCCTGGGCGACTTCGCGGTCGCTACGCAGGGGCTGACCAAACGGTTCCATCAGCAGGTCGCGGTCAACGCCGTCGACCTGCTGGTGCCGCGTGGTGCGGTCTACGGTTTCCTGGGCCCCAATGGTTCCGGCAAGACCACGACGATCCGGATGCTGCTCGGACTGATCCGGCCCACATCGGGTCGTCATCGCCTTCTCGGCAAGGCAATGCCGGCGCGCGCAGGGGATGTCCTGCCGCTGGTGGGGTCGTTGGTCGAAGGTCCGGCATTCCACCACTACCTGTCCGCCAGGGCTAACCTCGCGCGACTGGATTCCGTTGACCGTCACGCCGATCCGCGGACCACCAAGATGCGGGTTGACCGTGCGCTGGACCGCGTCGGGCTGCTCGCGGCCGCAGACAAGAGGTACCGCGCATACTCCCTGGGCATGCGGCAACGGCTGGCGATAGCGGGGACCCTGCTCGCGCCCCGTGAGCTGCTCGTCCTTGACGAGCCCACCAATGGCCTGGATCCGCAGGGAACCCGCGAAGTGCGTCACCTCATCGGGTCCCTGGCTGACGACGGGGCCACGGTGCTGGTCTCCAGCCACCTCCTGTCCGAGGTCGAGCAGGTGTGCACCCACGTTGGGGTGATGCATGTCGGCAGGCTGTTGACCCAAGGTCCGATCGCTCAGGTGCGAGCCGTGAGCGAGCCGCGGGCTCGGGTCGAGACCGATCGTCCCGAGGATGCTGCACGAGTGTTGCGAGAGCTCGGTTTGAGCGATGTTGCAGTCGAATCCGGTTTTGCTGTAGGCATTTTGGGGTCTCTTCTCGCAGAGAAGGTTGTGGCTGCACTGGTGCATG
>JBBQUB010000014.1:0-22337 GCA_038212865.1 Actinomycetales bacterium | reverse complement strand
CTCCTGGGCGCAGATCTGCGCGATGGGCTTTGAGATCCCCGGCATCGGCTGGGGGCACCTCCCGCTTGCGGGGGACATCGGCGGCGGCGTGGTCGCCGCGATCCTGGACAAGTTCGACACCCGCATCGCCCGGGTCCTGCTGGACGAACACACCGGCGTGGTGATCGAAACTGGGATCGACACCCACCTGCCCAACCCGGCGATGCGCGCCTTCATCCGCAAACGTGACGGCACCTGCCGCTTCCCCGGCTGCGCCCGCAACGCCAAACGATGCGAACCCGACCACGTCACCCCCTACTCCCGCGGCGGACCCACCGCGATCTGGAACCTCGCCAGCCTGTGCAAACACCACCACCGGGTCAAACACCAAGCCGGCTGGAAACTGGTCATGACCCGCGACGGCGAATGCATCTGGACCGACCCCCACGGCCGCCAATACGCCACCCACCCCACCAACCACCACGAACTCGCCGCCTGACCCGTGCTGGCCACCGGCCGGCCGCCGCGGCGGCGCATGCGCGGGGGTCGGCATACTGCCTTGGGTCGCCTTTGGTCGACAGGCCGGCGAACCGGTCCTGTCCTGACGAAGCAGTCAGTCAATCCAGGAACGCACCAACAGCTGGGACCGTTGCAGACTCTGGGAGTATGACCACCATGGCCTCGCTTGCTGACGCGTCTCCGTCCATCGCCCTCGGCGCCCTTGACGGCCGCTACCGGGCAGCCGTCGCCCCACTGGTCGACCACCTCTCTGAGCCTGCGCTCAACCGCGAGCGGGTGCGGGTCGAAGTCGAGTGGCTGATCCATCTGACCACCAACCAGGTCGTCCCGAGTGTTCGGGCGCTCACTGCCGAAGAGCAGACCCGCTTACGCGCCGTCGTCGAGGACTTCGGCGTCGACGATATCGCCGAGCTTGCCGAGATCGAGCGGGAGACCGCCCACGACGTCAAGGCAATCGAGTACTACCTCAAGCGTCGCCTGCCCGCGATCGCCGGCGACGACCCGTCAGGCCCGGCCGGGATATCCGAGCTGATCCACTTCGCCTGCACCAGCGAGGACATCAACAACCTCGCCTACGCGCGCATGATCAAGGGCGCCGTCGAGCAGGTGTGGCTCCCCAGAGCCACGGCCCTCGCCGAGGCCGTGGCAGCGATGGCCCGCGACCTGCGCGACGTGCCCATGCTGGCGCACACGCACGGCCAGCCGGCGACGCCGACGACGATGGGCAAGGAGCTCGCGGTCCTGGCCTTCCGGTTGCAACGGCAGCTCGCCCGAATCGGCCGCGCGGAATACCTCGGCAAGTTCAATGGGGCGACCGGCACGTATGGCGCACACGTCGCCGCCGTTCCTGGCGCGAAGTGGCCGGCGATCAGCAAGTCGTTCGTGGAATCCCTTGACCTGCAATGGAACCCACTGACGACGCAGATCGAGAGCCACGACTGGCAGGCCGAGCTCTACAGCGACATGGCACGGTTCAACCGGGTGCTGCACAACCTGTGCACCGACGTCTGGACCTACATCTCGATGGGCTACTTCGCCCAGGTCCGCGGCCAGGGGACCGTTGGCTCGTCGACGATGCCACACAAGGTCAACCCGATCCGCTTCGAGAACGCCGAGGCCAACCTCGAGGTCTCCAACGCCCTGCTCGACGTGCTGGCCTCGACGCTGGTTCAGTCCAGGCTGCAGCGTGACCTCACCGACTCGAGCATGCAGCGCAACGTAGGTACCGCGTTCGGTCACTCGTTGCTCGCTATCGACAACGCCGGCCGAGGTCTGGCCGGGCTCGACGCCGCCCCGGCCGCGATGACCGCCGACCTCGATGTGAACTGGGAGGTACTCGGCGAGCCGATCCAGTCCGCGATGCGCGCGCTGGGCGCCCAGGGCGTCCCCGGCATGGAAAATCCCTACGAGCGGCTCAAGGAGCTAACCCGCGGCCGCCGCATCACCGGCGAGGACCTGCGTGAGTTCGTGAGCAGCCTTGGCCTGCCGCCCGATGTCGAGAAGCGCCTCCTGGAGATGACGCCACGGACCTATGTGGGGCTTGCCCCGCAGCTTGTCGACTATCTCGGCTGACGAGCCTGTCGCGCGACGGATCCGTGGTTCAGTCGATTGGTTCGAGCAGCACCAAGGGAATCTCGCGTGTCGTCTTGGTCTGGTAGTCGGCGTAGTTCTTGTGGTCGGCCGTCACCAGTGGCCACAGCCGGCTACGCTCCGCCGGACTCGCAACGCGGGCGTGCATATGTTGCCGGCGCCCGCCCTGCAGGCTCACCTCGACGCCGGGGTTCTCCCGCAGGTTGAGGAACCACGCCGGTGCATTGTCGTCGCCACCGCGTGATGCCACCACCACCAGGACCGCACCCTCCTGCAGTGGCGAAGTGAGCATGACCGATCGAGGCTGACCGCTCTTGCGACCGGTAGTGGTGAGCTCCAGAACCGGCATATCCATCGCAGTCCATCCGGCCCGCCCCCCGCTGACCTTCAGCACGATGCGGTGGATAGCGTTCATGGCCTTGAAACCAACGTCGCTGGGCATACCCAAAATCTAACCACTGCGAAGCTGGCGTTTGAGCCAGGGAGCCCGCCGCGAGGCTTACTCAGCCCAGGCCGGTTCTGAGCCGATTCTGCGCACCAGAAAGCGGTCTCAACTGAGCAAAGCGGTCTCAGCTGAGCAACGGGGGTCTCAGCTGAGCAACGGGGGTCAGATGGTGACGGGGCCTTTGGCTGTGAGGAAGGTGACGGACAGCAGGCCCGGTGTGCCGTGAGGCGCGACGAACGTGAAGTCGATGACGGTCGAGGTCTGGTCAGCCGGCAGCCCGAGCCACTCGCAGACCCGGTCGGGGTCACCAGCGATCTCCAGGCCGCTGATCGTGACCTTCGTCTTTGCTCCGAAGGACGGGTGCACGGTGTGGTCATCCCACTTGATGTAGAACGGCAGCTGCGGGTCGGCCATGAGTCCCTTGACGCCGATCTGGCGCCACTTGAGCTCGGTGCCGTCGGCGTGCCGCCGGCTGCCGATGACGGACTCGCGACCAAGTCTGCGCTCAGCCTCGGAGATGTCACTGACACTGACAACCCACCCGAGCCAGCCTCCGCCGGCCTCGGAACGGGCACGAACGGCCTGGCCAAAGGGGGCCTTGTCGGATGCGGGGTGGTCAAGGACCTCGACGACCTCGATGTAGATGTCGTGAGCCAGCGGAATGATGATGTTGCGTGTACCGAAGCGGGGATGGATCCCACCACCGACGGGCGACACTCCAATCCTGTCGGCCAGGCGCTTCGCTGTCGCCTTCAGCCCATCAACCTCTGCGGCATATGAGACATGGTCTACTCGCATAGCGGTCATGGTGGCACAGGCCAAGGGCCGCCCTTGACCGGGGTCCGAAGTGGTCGCTGGTCAGCGCCCACGGCGCTGCCTCACCGCTTCGTAGATGACTATTGCCGCCGATGCCGCCACATTCAGGGAGTTGGCCCGCCCTACCATCGGGATCCGGATCTTGTATGCCGCTGCCGCCAGGATCTCGTCGGTCAGGCCGTACTTCTCGGCCCCGACAGCGATCGCGATCGGCCCCTTGTAATCAACCTCGGTGTAGTCCAGGTCCGTGTCGGGCGTCGTGGCGGCAAGCGCAATACCGTTGCCCGACAACCACTTCAGCGTCGCTGCCGTGCTGTCCATTGCGACCGGCACCGAGAACACCGTCCCCTTGCTGGCACGCACCAGATTGGGGTTTCCCCAGTCCGTCACCGGATCGGCGGCCACCACGGCCTCGACACCGGCGGAATCAGCCGTCCGCAGCATCGCGCCAAGGTTGCCCGGCTTCTCCACCCCCTGGCAGATCAGCGCCAACGCCTTCGGCCCAACCCTCAGGTCTGAACAGGTCCGGACGACTGAGTCCACCACAGCAAGGAAACCGTCCGGCCCCTCTCGATAGGCGACCTTCTCAAACGCCGCACGTCCCAGCTGCTGGGTGTCCGAGCCCAGCGCCCGCACCTGAGCCACGACGGTCCGCTGCACCGGCGGATCGAGCATCAGGTCGGGGCAGTAGTAGAGGGTTCGCGGCACGACGCCCGCGGCCAGCGCGAGGGACAGCTCGTCATACCCGTCGATGAGGGTGAGTCCGGCCTCCTCGCGCGCACGGCGACGACGAAGGGCCACCAATGACTTCAGGCGGGCGTTGGCCGGCGAGGTGATGATGAGCTCGGACATGACCCGCACAGCATGTCAGCACACCTGGGTGCAGCAGAATGCTGACATGAGCAACGACATGACCAACGCCGACGCGACCAACGACGACGTCACCGACAACACCGTCACCGACAACACCGTCACCAACAAGGACGCGACCAACAACGCGGGGTACGAGCGGTTCACCATCAAGCAGAAGATCACCATGATGGTCAACCGTTACGAGATCAGGTCGGTTGAGGCCAACGGGGTCGAGGGGCCAGTGATCGCCATCGCGCAGCAGAAGCGGATGGCGTTCAAGGAGCAGGTGACGTTCTATGCCGACGAGGCGCGCACGCAGCCGGTGTTCGGCTTCAAGGCGAGGCAGCGGATGGACCTCGCAGCGACCTATGACGTCACGGACGCGAGCGGTCGGCCGATCGGCAGCTTCCGCAAGGAGTTCGCCAAGTCGTTGCTGCGCTCGACCTGGCAGCTGACTGCCGCCGACGGGCTCCAGGCCACAGGCACCGAGCGCAACCAGAACGTCGCCATCGCACGCCGCCTCTGGGAGCTTGTACCGGTTGTCGGCGACCTGCCCTCGCCGTTCCTGTTCCACTTCGACTTCACCGCGCCGGACGGCTCGATCGTGCTGACCTCTGTGCGTCGTCGAAGCGTGCGCGACCGGTATGACGTGGAGCTTCCCACCTCGCCGAACGGCTGGCGACTGGACTGGCGGGTCGGTGCCGCCATGGCCGTCGCCCTCGATGCCCTGCAGTCCCGCTGAACTGCCCGACCGAACACCTCGGCGGACCCCGTTGGGGAAGTCAGGGCCGGGCGAGAAGTGACTTCAGGATCGGAACCAGACCGTCCTGGTCGACGTCGAGGGTGACCTCGTCAGCGGAGGCCTTGACCTCATCCGGCGCGTTGCCCATCGCGACACCTCGTGCTGCCCAGCGGAGCATCTCGATGTCGTTGCGCTGGTCGCCAACCGCGATCGTGCGGGAGGGTTCGACCCCCAACCGCCGCCGGACGAGCTCAAGGGCTGAGGCCTTCGAGACGCCCTCGGGGTTGATGTCCAACCACGCCGTGAAACCGACCGCATAGCTGACCCCATGAAGCCCGATCCGTTCGACCAGCGCCAGGAAGTCCTCGGAGGTGCCGGTCGGGCTACGGAACGTCACTCGGGTCGCGGGCGATGACGACAGCTCATCCCAGGGAACGACGCGGACCTCACCCTCCAGCTCGCCGTCCGGAAAAAGTGCGCTCACCTTGAAGCCGACGCCGAGCTCCTCCACCGCGACGACAGCGTCGGGCCAGGACCCTCGCAACATCTCGAGAGCCGGCGCCGGGTCAAAGGTGACCGTCTCCAGGATGCGATAGCCATCGGGTTCATCGTCGTCCAGCTCGAGGGTCACGGCGCCGTTGGAGCAGACCACAAGACCTTGCTCGAGCCCCAGCCGGGCGATGATCGGCATGGCGGCCACGATCGCGCGGCCAGTCGCGATGACGACGTGCACACCCGACTCGGCCACCTCGCGCACGGCCTGACCTACAGCCGGCGACATGGTGCCGTCGTGGTGGATCGTCGTGCCGTCGAGGTCGAGGGCAATCAGCCGTTCTGCCATCGGCCGGCTCAGGCCGTCGGCGTCAGGACGTCGAGGCCGAGGAACGGGCGCAGCGCGGCGGGCACGACCACCGAGCCGTCGGCCAGCTGGTGGTTCTCCAGGATCGCCACGATCCAGCGCGTGGTGCCCAACGTGCCGTTCACGGTCGCGACGTGGCGCGTGGCGTTGCCCTCGCCCTGCGGGTCGCGCTCACGGATGTTCAGCCTGCGCGCCTGGTAGGTCGTGCAGTTCGAGGCCGACGTCAGCTCGCGGTAGCGGCCCTGTGTCGGCACCCACGCCTCGCAGTCGAACTTGCGCGCCGCCGGGCCGCCGAGGTCGCCTGCCGCGGTGTCGATAACGCGGTAGGGAACGTCGATCTTGGCGAGCATCTGCTTCTGGCAGTCGAGCACCCGCTGGTGCTCGGCCTCCGCCTCCTCCGGGCGGCAGTAGCTGAACATCTCCACCTTCTGGAACTGGTGCATGCGAATAATGCCCTTGGTGTCCTTGCCGTACGACCCGGCCTCGCGGCGGTAGCAGGCTGACCACCCGGCATACCGCTCGGAACCGCCGGAGAGGTCCAGGATCTCGTCGGCGTGGTATCCCGCCAGGGCCACCTCTGAGGTCCCGGTGAGATAGAGGTCGTCGACCTCCAGGTGATAGACCTCCTCGGCGTGGGAGTCCAGGAACCCGGCGCCGGCCATGATGTCGGCCTTGACCAGCGTGGGCGTGATCATCGGGGTGAACCCGGTCTCGACCGCCTGGGCCATTGCCATGTTGAGCAGGGCCAGCTCCAGGCGGGCACCGACCCCCTTGAGGAAGTAGAAGCGCGATCCGCCGACCTTGGCGCCGCGTGCCATGTCGAGAGCGTCCAGACCCTCGGCGAGCTCGAGATGGTCCTGGGGCTTGAAGCCCTCCGCGGCGAAGTCCCTTGCAGCACCAACGGTTTCCAGCACCGCATAGTCCTTCTCGCCACCGCTGGGGACGCCCTTGATGACGATGTTGGGAACGCGACGGATCAGCGCCTCGAGCTCGCCATCAGCGGCGTCAGCCGCGGCCTGCAGCTCCTTCACCCGGTCGGAGGTCGCCTTGGCCGTCGCCAAGAGTGCCGCCTTCTGCTCGCCCTTCGCGGCGGCGACCTGTTTGCCGAACGACTTCTGTTCGGCGCGCATCGCCTCGAACTCCGCGATAGAGAATCGCCGTCGTTCGTCTGCCGTCAGGATCGTGTCGACGATCCCCTCGTCCTCGCCACGGGCACGCTGGGAGGCCCGGACGGCGTCCGGCTGGTCGCGCAAAAGCTTGATGTCAATCACGGACCGAGCCTATCGGCGGAGGCTGCCCGCCCTCGAACCTGTCGCCGCACACCACGCCGGTATGGGGGATGCCCGGCTCGCGCGCGACTCGCCTCGTTGGCTCAGCCGCGGACGTCGTAAAGATGGTGGGTCAGGTCGTGAAGGCAGTACTGGCCAAGGGTTTCGATGGTGAAGACCGAGCCGTTGCTGCGACGGCCAGTGCGCTGCCAGTCCCCCTCTGCCACCCCGTCGAAGGCCGCGGCGATCGACTCCGCCGCCGCCGCCAGCTCTTCGCCGACCACGGCGGGGTCCTGCGCGACATAAGCGTCGGCGATCGCCGTCGCGTCCTGGTCCCAGTTCTCGAACGACGGATCCACCTGCGAAAGCATGAGGTTCACGCGCGACTCGAAGACTCGGCATACGTCACGGACGTGGCAGCCATACTCCAGCGGTGCCCACACCCTCGGCTCCGGCCGCGCGCTGACGTCGGCGCGCTCGAACACAGCGGGCCAGCGTGCGGAGCTGGCTCGGAGCAGTGCCGCGACCTGCCGGCCGGCCACCGTGCGGGCATCGAAACCACAGTCGGGACAGGGCTGCTGCAGGACCCAGGTCCAGTCCTTGTCATCGGGTTCAATGACGCCTTGCGGGTGGGCGGACTCGGATTCATGGGAAGCGGGCATGGGGACATCCTCGCCCAGGTCCCGTGGCGCGAGCGGAAGTCTGGCCGACTAGTTTCCGGTAACGTCGCCTCGTGCTGACAGACAACGCCGGATGGATCGCCATCGACCTCGGAGCCATCGTTCTGGTCTTGCTGATCGGGTGGTTGGTCGCAGCGAAGTCCGGCGACAGAGCCAGCCAGGCGGTTTCCGGCGTCCGGCGCTTCGGTCGCCGTCGACCGCCGCGCGAGCACTTCCGCCCCGAAGGGTCGGCCAAGTCGGCCGGGGCGCCCAAACGCGTGGCCGCGATCATCGTCAACCCGACCAAGTTCGACAACATCGCCGCTGTACGGGCGGAGGTCACCAGGGGCTGCCTGGCCGCCGGCTGGGACGAGCCGCTGTGG
The DNA here is from genome assembly GCA_038212865.1 of Actinomycetales bacterium. Taxonomy (GTDB): domain Bacteria; phylum Actinomycetota; class Actinomycetes; order Actinomycetales; family Dermatophilaceae; genus UBA4719. The sequence continues at coordinate 14,225 of JBBQUB010000014.1, read as the reverse complement.
GTCGAGACGACCGCCAAGGACCCGGGCACCGGTCAGGCCCGCCAGGCCGTCACCGACGGCGCGACCCTGATCTGCCCGCTCGGTGGCGACGGGACCGTCCGCGCCGTGGCCGAAGCTCTGGTCGGGACCGAGACCCCCATGGGCCTGCTTCCCGGGGGTACCGGCAACCTGTTGGCCCGTAACCTCAACCTGCCAGTGGACTCTCTCGCGGACGCGCTCAAGGTGGCACTGACCGGGCAGAACAAGCGGGTCGACGTGGGTCGCCTCACGGTGGACCCCTCCGGCGAGCATGAACGGCCCGAGGAGCACATCTTCCTGGTCATGGCGGGTATCGGCTTCGACGCCGCGATCATGGCTGACGCACCCGAACGGCTGAAGAACACGGTCGGCCCGCTGGCCTACACCTTCTCGGCTGCCAAGAACCTGCGCGGCCCGCAGTTCAAGGTCTGGATGAAGATCGACGACTCACCTGAGTTCAGCCGCCGGGCGCGAACGGTCGTCATCGGCAACTGCGGCAAGCTCACTGGCGGGCTCGTGCTCCTTCCCGAGGCCGAGGTCGACGACGGCTGGCTCGACGCCGTCATTCTCTCGCCCGCTGGAATCGTCGGCTGGGTGGCCGTCGCCGGGCGGGTCATCTCTCAGAAGCGCAAGGGTCACGAGCGGGTGGACCACCATCGCTTGAAGTCCGCGAGCCTCCGCTCCGAGCGCCCACAGGAAGTCCAGATCGACGGCGACACCATCGGACAGGCGCGCGGCCTGTCTGCCACTGTCGACCCGCTTGCCCTTGTCGTCCGGGTGGGCTGACCGGTGCCCACCACATACCGCTTCGACAACCTGTGGAACCTGCGCGCACCACGTGAGCAGGTCTACGTCGCGTTGGCCGGTATCGAGGACTACGAACGCTGGTGGCCGCAGATCCGCGAGGTCGACCGCATCGACGCCGACAGTGTCCGGGTGCGAATCCGCAGTCTGCTCCCCTACACCCTCGACCTGGTCCTGGTGCGGAGCATCCAGGACGAGCATCGCGGGGTCCTGAGGGTGGACATCGCCGGCGACCTGCAGGGTTGGTGCGCCTGGGAGCTCACCCCCGAAGGGGCCGGCACGCGAGCGCAGTTCACCCAGGAGGTCCAGGTTACGGCGCCGATGCTGCGGCAGGTGCCTTTCGCGATCCGGCCGTTGCTGCGCGGGAACCACGCCCACATGATGCGATCCGGCGAACGTGGCTTGCGCAAGTACCTGACCTGACTTGCTCAGTTCAGGCCGCTTTGCTCAGTTCAAACCGCTTTCTGGACCGAAAAACCTGCCCGCAACCGGCCTGAAGTGAGCAAGCGGGTGGGTGGTCAGGAGGCTGAGGGGTTGCGCAGACTCCGCAGCCAAGCCCGCGCCTCGACGAAGTTCCTGTCGCCTGTGCCGGCCGACACGTGTGCCTCGACGCCGTCAGCGCGCGGGTAGGACCCGAGGAAGCGCACCTCGGCGCACACCCTCTGCAGCCCGATCAGCGTCTCGCCGACGCGTTCGTCGTTGACGTGCCCCTCGCAGTCGATGGAGAAGCAGTAGTCCCCGAGCCGACCACCGGTGGGGCGGGACTCGATCCGGGTCAGGTTGATGCCGCGGGTGGCGAACTGCTCGAGCAGCCCGAGCAGGCCACCGGGGTGATCCTCGCGCTGGAACAGCACCACCGATGTCTTATCGGCCCCGGTTGGTGCCGGCAGCTGACCGGGACGGGCGACGAGAACGAACCGCGTCACCGCCCCGCTGTTGTCACCGATGTCCTCCCGCAGGACGCAGAGCCCGTGGTTGGCCGCGGCTCCCGGGGCACAGACCGCACCTTGGTATGCCGGTCGCTCACCGGACAGGCCCGCCGCGGCGGCCGCTGTGGAGGCCGCTGGAAGGTAGTTCGCGTCCGGGAGGTGTGCCGCCATCCAGGCGCGAACCTGGGCCCAGGCGTGCGGATGGGTGGACACCGTGCGGATGTCCGCGAGCGCAATACCCGCCGGTGCGGCCAGCACGAAGGTGATCGGGACCACCTGCTCGCCGACCACCACGAGCGGGTCCCCGCTGGCCAGCGCATCCAGCGTCGCGCTGACCCCGCCCTCCACCGAGTTCTCGATCGGCACCATCGCGGCGTCCAGGACGCCTGCGCGCAGGGCTGCCAGCGTGGCGTCGACCGAGGCGAAAGGGATGCGTTCGGCGCCGTCAGCCCCAGCGGCCCGGAGACATTGGACTAGCGCCATCTCGGTGAATGTGCCTGAGGGACCTAAGAATCCGTATCGCGTGCTCAAGAGGCCGCCCTTTCCGTTTGAGGACGCGGCGAAGGCTGCTCCTCGGGTGTCACCACCGCAGCGTATGACGAGTGGCCGCCTCCGCGTGCGGGTGTCCCGGCGGACGGGCCTGGTCAGGTTCTGTGCGAGCGGCGGATTACCCACACGAGGTGGGTGCCAGAGTCGCGGGGCGCTTTCTTCCTCGCCTCGACCGGGCCCAGCTCTTGGAAGCCGGCCTTGGCCGCGACCCGTCCGGACGCAGGGTTGTCGACGTCGTGGTGGATCTCGACGCGACCGATGCCGGGCCGGGCGAGGCCCGCCCCTGCCAGAGCCGACGTGGCTGCAGTGGCGAAGCCTTGGCCGGCGTGGGCGCTGTGGACCCAGTAGCCGATCTCGAGCACCCCGAGGCCTTGGCGCGACATGAGGCTGCACGACCCCACGACGGCACCCTCAGGCGTGAGCATGGCGTAGTTGAAGTTCTCGCCGTTGTCCCACTCCAGGTTCGAGCGCTCGAGGTAGCCCATCGTGGCGGCGAAGTCATGGTCCGTGGTGGCCCAAGGCATGAACGACATCAGCTCAGGCAGCGACTCGTTGATCGCCTGGTTCAAGTCGTCAGCACAGTCAACCGTCAAACGTCTCAACCTGATCGGGCCGGCTTCGATGGTCTCGGGCATGTCCATCCGTTGATTCTGTCGCGCTCACACTTCTCAAGGCACAGCTGGGGAGCGAGTCATGACCACAGCCTCCGAGAGACCGTAGCCTGCAAGACGACTACTCACCGCGTGTGCGCGCGCCGGCTATTCGGTAGGACTCCTGAAGGAGCTCGGCGAGCTCGGCCGGCTGCACCTCCTGGAGGCGCACGAGGACGAGCTGCGGCGATCTCTGGTGGTGCGGCGTCCAGAAGAAGGTGGCCGGGTCGCCCCCCACCAAAGCCTCCCGCTCGTCGGTCTTGATGGTCAGCACTTCGGGCTCCCAGATCCGGGCCATCAGCGTTCGGGCGAACCAGGCCGGCCGACCCCAGCTCGCGCGCTCGACCACGCCCGGCAACGAGAGGCAGGCACGTCGGACATCGCTCTCTGTGGGCATGCCCCATGGTCACGCGTTTCTCCCCCGGCTTCCAGCCCCAGTGACGGGCTGACCCACTAGCGCCTACCGTCAGCCGCACGCTCACTAGGCTCGTCTCACCATGAGCGTTGCCATTGCCCTCACCGCATTCCTGTTGATCTTCCCCATCGAGCTTCCCGACAAGACGTTCATCGCGACTCTGGTCCTGTCCACGCGATACCAGCCGTTGCCGGTCTGGATCGGTGTGGTCTCGGCTTTTGCCGTGCAGACCATCGTCGCGGTGACGCTTGGCGGTCTGCTGGGTCAGCTGCCCCGAACGCCGGTCGAGATCTTCGCCGGCCTGATGTTCTTGGTCGGCGGAGTCATCCTGATCCGCGGAGCCGGCAAGGCCGACACCGACGAAGCCGAGGCCGAGCACGAGTTCGAGACCAAGACCAAGGCCGGTATCCACGGGTGGCAGGTTGTGGGGACCAGCTTCCTGGTGCTGTTCGTAGCCGAGTGGGGTGACCTCTCGCAGCTGTTGACGGCCGGACTGGTCGTCAAGTACCAGGACCCGGTGTCGGTAGGCGTCGGAGCCTTCCTTGCGCTGGCCACGGTGTCGGCGCTGGGCGCGGTTCTGGGTCGGGCCCTGCTCAAGCGGATCAGGCTGGCCACGATCCGCCGGGTCGGCGGGGGGCTGTGCCTGGTGCTCGCCACGGTGTCCCTGGTGCAGGTCGCCAACGCCTCCCTGCTGCCCTGAGCCGCCCCGTTAGCCTGTTGCCGTGACCCGCCGCCAACTGCTCGCCTCCGCCACGGCGGCTGTAGTGTTCGCGGGTCTGGTGATCGGCGCCCTCATCTCCGGAACATCGGCCGGCACGGCATCAACAGGGGCTACGAACGACCCGGCCGCGAGCAAGGACCTCACCGGATCCATCGTGGTCATCGGCGCGGGCGGTCTGTCGTGGAGCGACGTCTCAGCCCGCGCCACGCCCGCTTTGTGGTCGTTGCTGCGGGACGGCGCAACGGCAACCCTGACTGTCCGATCGGTCCACGCCAACACCTGCCCTGTGGACGGCTGGCTGACCCTCTCTGCCGGGGAGCAGGCGGGCGACGTCGATGCACAGGACGGCGGCCGACCGGGTCATGGCGGCGCGACCAAGCCCGCCTGTCGGGCGCTTTCCGACCCGTTCACTGGCGGCGTGGTGCCCCGTTGGAGCCAGTATCTCGAAGCGGCAGCAGCCACCGGCTTCGATGCGTCCCTGGGGCTGCTCGGCGACCAGGTGGCCAGTCATGGCGGCTGCATCCAGGCCGTCGGTCCCGGAGCCGCTTTGGGTGCGGCCCGGGGCAACGGGATCGTGGACCGCTATCAGCCGTATGACGAGTCGGCCCTGGCTGCAGCGCTCGCCTCGTGTCCCGCAACGCTGATCGACGTCGGGGTGGTCCGCGACCCGGCGGACGCGGATCCCCTGGACGGTTTCCGCCCGACGACCACTCGTGCCCAGCAGGTCGCGGCGCTCGACGCCCGGGTCGCCGCCGTGCTCAAGGCCGCACCCTCCGGAACGAACGTCCTGCTGGCCAGCCTCGCCGACGCGGGAGTCACCGAACGCCTTCGCCTGGTCGCCATGTCCGGGCCGCGTTTTGGAGCCGGCACGCTGGAGTCGACTTCGACGCGCCAGCCAGGACTGGTGCAGCTCGCGGATCTGACGCCAACGATTCTCGAACATCTGGGCATTCCGAGGCCACCGAGTCTGGGCGGCAGCCCGCTGGACTTCTTACCCTCGGACGGCAACTCGGAGAAGTCGGCCCTGGACCGTCTTCGGCCTCTGCTTGACTATGACCAGGCATCTCACGAGGTCCACAGCCTGGTCGAGCCATTCTTCTACGGATTCGTCCTGCTCCAGCTGGCGCTTTATCTGATCGCCGCCGTGCTCTGGAGGCGCGAAGGGGGCAATCTGTCTCGACACGGGTCGAGCTCAATATCTCAGCGCAGGCAGCTGTTGAGGATCACCGGCCGAGTGGCGATCGTCGCTGCAACGGTCCCTGTGTCAACCTTCCTGGCCAATCTCCTGCCGTGGTGGCGCTTCTCGTTGCCTTTGGTCAGCGTGGTCGCCTCTGTCGCGATCTTCGCCACAGCCATCTCTTTGCTGGCTCTGCTCGGGCCTTGGCGCCGCCATCTGTTCGGGCCACTGGTCGTGGTCTGCGTCGTGACGATGGTGGTCCTGGCGGCAGATGTGATGACGGGCTCGCGGCTGCAGCTCTCGTCGTTGTTGGGCCTGCAACCCGTCATCGGGGGCCGCTTCTATGGCATCGGCAACGTGACCTTCGCTGTGTTCGCCACGGCCACCCTGATGCTCTGCACAGCCGTGGGCAACCATTTCGTCCAGGTCCAACAGCGGCAGGTTGCCGCGGCCGCGGTGGCCGCCATCGGGTTGGTTGCCGTGATCATCGACGCGTCGCCTTCGTGGGGCAGTGACCTCGGTGGGCCGCCCGCCCTTCTGCCCGGCGTCATCCTGCTCGTCCTGACCACTCTCCAGATCAAGCTGACCTGGCGCCGCTGGCTGGCGATCGGTGGCGGGATCGGTGGGTTCCTCGTCCTCCTGAGCCTGCTGGACTGGCTCCGGCCAGCCGAGTCCCGTTCGCACCTGGGAAGGTTCGTTCAAACAGCCCTCAACGGTGGCGCCTGGAGCATCATCGCTCGCAAGCTCGACCAGAACATGTCGCTCCTGCTGGCCAGCCCGCTGTCGCTGCTCATTCCCGTCGTTCTCGTTCTGTTGGCCTACATCCTGGCCAAGCCGACATCACGGGCCGCGCGCCCGTTGCGCCGGTCCTTCGGACGGGTCCCGCTCCTTCGACCGGGGCTCATCGCCGTCCTGGTCATGTGGGTGATCGGCTTCGCACTCAACGACACCGGGACGGCGATCCCCGCCGTCGGACTCACCCTGGCCCCTCCACTGGTGATCGCGATCGCGCTCAAGGCGCTGGAGGACGAGCTCCGCGCGGAACCCGCGACCACTCGCGCCTCGCGACACCTGCGATAGCCAGCCACACCAGCCACGCGGTCAACGGTCCGACGATCTTGCGGAACCCCAGGGTCAGCGACTCGACGTCGGGGCTCATGGCCACCACCCGGCCCGGAACATAGGCCAGGGCCATCACGGTCAACCGGGTCAGCAGGATCCCGTCCAGGCTCGTCGCGAGGAGCAGCGGCAGTGTGGCCCAGGTGAGCGCGTCGTACCACGGCAGCGCATAGGTAGTCCCCAGTGCGTATGCCGTCGCGAGCACGAATGTCGCGGTCATGGCCGACTGCGTCTGCTGCCAGACCAGGGTCTGTTGAGCGGGTGCACGCGAACGCACGATCTGCGATACCGCCCAGGCCAGCATCACGACCGCCACGACGGAGGCCGCCGACACCACCGTCCGGGCTGCGTCCAGCGGCATCACAGCTGACAAGACGTTGACGACCGGGCGCCAGGCGGTGGCCAGGGACACTCCCTTGGCCCCCCTCAACAGCTGCTCGAAGACGTGCAGGCCGGCCCACAGGTGAAGCGCGACGAACACCGTCAGCGACGACACAGCCAGTCCGATCAGGTTGGGAACCAGAGACTTTCGGCCCAGGGCGCGCCAAGACCACAGGATCGCCAGCCCCACGATGCCGTAGGTGATCTTGGTGCTGACCGCCGCTCCGAGCACCAGGCCGGAGACCCACGGTCGGCGCGCAGCGAGGACGACCGCAGCCAGAGCCAGCGCCGTGGCGATGAGATCGACGTGCGCACCGAGCACCGCTACGCCGAACACGAGCGGGTTGGCCGTCCACAGCAGGTCGACCCGTGCCAGGGCCAGGCCACCTCCGGCCGCGCGGCGCAACAGGAGGCGCACGAGCAGCCAGGCTCCGACGATGAACAGCTGCCACACCCAGACTGTCTGACGCAGGTTGTCTTGTCCGACAAGCGAGCTCAGGGTCTGCAACGCCGTGCCGAAGGGGCCGTAGACGCTCGGCGTCATGGTCCACGGGGGCTCGACTGCGCTGGTGACGGGGTCAGTGCCCCCGGCCCAGGTGATCGGCGCGACGAGGTAGGGGTCGCCCCCCTGCGCCGCGATCCGACCATAGGCCGCGTAGTTGGTGTGGTCCGCCGAGCCGATCGGCGCGGTCAACAAGGCAAGGGCAGCCAGCGCCACCGGCCAGAGCAGTCGTGCAGAGCGAGTCCAACGCGATGACCCTGACCAGTGCTGACCGCTGTCCGGGCCGCGCCACAGTCCCCATGCCACCGACAGTGCCCCAAGCAGATAGGCCGTCCACAGGATGGTCGTGACCACGGCCGAGGACAGCGAGACCGGCAGATCACCTGGAGCCCAACCACGGGGGCCGAGAGCGGGTTTGGCTGCCGAGGGGCCGGCGGCAGCGACCAGCAGGAGCAGGGCGAACGAGAGCGTCAAAGCCGCCGTGCGCAGCCAACCCAGAGACCGACGAGCTTGCACGGCGCTAATGTCGGCCTCTGGCTCTGACCGGTCCCCGCACCCGGCGGACGATGTACATCGCGCGGAGACGCCGAACGGCAAGAGCAAGCCAGACGTCGCGGTACTGCCTGGCGCGGTGAGCCTGACCTCGCCAGTCGGAGCCCGAGACCCGGTGCTGGAGCTCGCACGGCACCTCCAGCACTCGGAAACCGGCGCCGAGAACATCGATGGTGAGTCCGACCTCGACGCCCCAGCCCCGCGCCAGCGGTGATGCGGCCGCGAAGGCCTCACGGGAAAGACACCGCATGCCCGACAGCGGCTGGGTCGGCGCCCACCCGGCAAGGCTCTCAATACCGTTGCGGGCCAGCCGAACCACGAACCCATGCCCGCTGCCGGAAGTTCTCTGTGGCGGCAGGATCGCGATGGTCATGTCAACCTCGGCGGTGGCAACCGGCGCAACCAGCACCGCCAGGTTGACGGCACTTTCCTCAAGATCGGCGTCGATGAACAGCAGGTGACGAGCTCTCGCGGTCCTCGCCGGGCGGCTGACGTCCCAATCACCGGCAAGCCGTGCGCCCGTCGCCATGGCTGCAGCCTTGCCGCGGTTGCGGGAGTGGACGACCACCACGGCGCCGGCTTCACGCGCCAAGCGCCCCGTCGCATCTGAGCTCCCGTCATCCACCACGATCACCAGATCGACACCGGCGATCTGGCGCACACCAGAGATCGTTGAGGCGATCCGGGCGGCCTCGTCCTTGGCCGGGATGATCGCCGCGACGCAAGGGACGGTCGTCGTGGGGTCCATGGCCGAGGGTCTTAGCGGAGGGTGACCTGGCGACTTAACAAGCCCGAACGGGCCCGTCGTTCCTCGGCCGTCAGTGCCTCGCGGCGGGTCAGGGCGTCGCCGAGGCGCTCGTGCATCTGCCCCACTGCACTCTCGTATTCAGATCCGGCCAGTGTGGGGTCAAGCTCCCAGACCGGGACCAGCAGGCCGCACGCTCTGAAGGCTCCGAGCAGGCGGCTGCCTTCTCCCAGCGACGTGGCGGATGCGGCCAGCAACCGCGCGAGAGCGTTGGTGGCTGCGTCCTCGTCATAGGGCAGCACCCAACGTAGGTAGGCGCGTTCGCCAACCTGGCACCAGTACGCCGAGGGTGCAGACTCCAGCTTGGTCGTCGGGATCGCCTCGGCGTTCGCGTGTTCGAGGGACTCCTTGCCGGCGTCGTCGAGCTCGCTGGTGTCGGCCACCCAAAAGTCGAACCCCTCATGCACCGTGACCTCGAAAGCGGCCGCCGGGTCCAGGACGTCGTGAAGTCTGGGCGTCGCCGCGGTCGCGAGTGGAGTGGACGGCAGCGGCACACCTGCCTCCGCGGCAGCAGTGGCCAGGAGCACCTGAGCGATGTCGCGGCTCGCGTCACCGCTGGTCGAACCCGACTGGAGCGCCACCATGACAGCGCCGTCAATGCGTCGCAAGCCTGACCAACCAAGTGGCAACACGGTTGCCACGGTTGCGGTTTGGGGAGCAGATGAGGCAACTGCACCATCGACGAATGTCACCGTCGCAGTCGCAGCAGGAACCACCTCTCGCATCGCCACCCAGTCGGTCTCGCCGGTCAGTCCCTCAAAGGGTCTGGCCACGAATGCGGCGGCTCGTGCCGAAAGATCTCTGGTGCGGGTCACGCCCGCGGTGTCACTGCCGACCTTGCGGCGCCTGGATGCCTTGCCCATGGTCGCCAACCCTAGTGCGCCGAGATCGGGTCAGAGACTCTGACGGGCTGACGGACCGCCCATCGAGGCCCAGACGGTACTTCCGCTGCGATCCTCCCGGACGCCCCACTGATGGGCGAGGCTGCCAACGATCCGCAGCCCTCGACCCCCCGCGGACCACACCGAACGAGGCGCCGGATGCGGAGTGGTGGGTCCTCCGCCGTCGGTGACCTCGATCCCGACCACGCCGGAGCTGACCGACCAGTTCACCCGGATCGTTCCGTCTGCCAGGGGCTTCGCATGGCGAACGGCGTTGGTAACCAGCTCGCAGATCACGATCTCCGACTCATCGACCACGACCGCGTCCACCCCAAGTGAACGCAGCTCAGAGACCAGGGCACGACGTACGTTCACTGCGGAGCTCATCGTCCATGGCACCCGAAGGGTCTGCCCTGGCATCTTCCCTCCTGGCTCACTTTGCTCGTGTCCCACCGCTCTACAGATTAGCCCCTGACGCACATTCGGTCGCGAACGAAGGCCGGACGATTTGAGATGATAGCGTCCACGCCGAGATCCAGGCACAGGTCGATATCCGCTGCATCGTCCACGGTGAACACATAGACCTGGTTGCCACGATCGTGCTGTCTCTGCACGGTCTTGGGCCAACGCCGGATGATCTCCTTGTCCAGCCCGGCGATCCGCGCACCCTTGGGCAGCGACCCGTCCCGGAACCGTGTGTTCACGGAGTTCTTCATGAGGTAGACCAGCGGCACATCCGGACACAGCTGCCGCATCCGGGCAATCGCCAGCTGCGAGAATGACATCACGCGAACATAGGGCCGACCCGGAACATAGGACTCATGCAGCCCGAACTCGGTGAGGACCTTGGCAAGCTGACGCTCGACCTGACCGGCATAGCGGGTGGGGTGTTTGGTCTCGATCACCAACCCGACCTCTCGGCCGCAGTCCATCACCACGTCGATCAGGCGACGCAGCGTCAGGAGCATGTCGCGCTCACGGTCCACGTCGGGCATCTCGACCTCGCCGTCGTGAGCCTGCTTCCAGGAGCCGAAGTCGAGACCCTGGAGGGTCGCCAGCTCCAGCGTCGAGACCAGGCCCCTCCCGTTGGAGGTCCGTTTGACATTGCGGTCGTGGGCACACACCAGGTGCGAGTCAGCAGTGAGCCGCACGTCGCACTCGAGACCGTCAGCGCCTTCGGCGATGGCCCGAAGGTATGCCTTGAGCGTGTGCTCGGGCAGGTCCTGGCTGGATCCCCGGTGCGCGATGATCTGAGGGGTCTGCCTCGCGGCGGGCATCACTGCTTCGGGCACAGGACCATCGTTGCACCAAGGACCGGGGACCGGCCGGGCGACACCCCCGAACCTCGGCCGGCCGACCGACCGCAGAGGACGGACGCGCCACAGATGGATACGGTCATGGGAAGCGCAACCGCGGCTCACGCCCTGGCCCCAACGAACGTTGAAGTTTTGTGACCCTGCCTCCCTTTCAACAGCTGGTCGACGCACACTGGCGTGACGTCGCTCGCCTGGCCCATGCCCTGGCGGGGCCGGCCGACGGTGATGACGTGGCCCAGCAGGCCTGGACCCAGGCCCTCACGGCGTATCCGCGACTGCGCTCGACCTCGAACCTGCGGGGCTGGTTGCTGACGATCACCTACCGGTGTGCCATGGACGTCCACCGCTCACGGCAGCGACGCGCCGTGCCGACACTCGACGTCGCCGCGATTGGTGACGCATCGGGTCGGTCGCTGGTCCAGGGGCCGGAGAGGGACCGACCGGACGAGCGTCTCTGGTCCCGGGTCGCCGACCTCCCTGAGCGCCAGCGCCACGCCGTTGTCCTGAAGTACGTCTCCGACCTCGACCATCCCAGGATCGCCAAAGTGCTGGGCACCACACCAACCATGAGCCGCCGGCTGGTCAGCGACGGTCTCGCCGCCCTGAGGCTGGCCATCACCAGAAACGAGATCTGACATGTCCGAAGACCCTCTGATCGCGCGGCTGTCCGCGTTCGCGTCGGCGATCACGCCGCCCGTCCTGCCTGTGTCCGACGTCGCCTACGTGGTCGAGGACACGGTTATCGGACGAATGCTGTTGGCCGGCAACGAGTCTGGGGTGCTGGTCGCCTCGGCATTCGTCAGCGACACCGACGCTGAGGACGCGTGGCTGCGTCGCCTGGCCCGACAGGTCTCGCCCCGCGTGCTGCGTCAGCCGCGAGCGCTCGACCATGCGCGCCGCACACTGGATGCCTACCTGTCAGGGCGGCTCAAGGAGTTCGACCTGCGCACTGATCTGGTCATGGCAACGCCCTTCCAGCGCATCGTCCTGGGCCATCTGACGGCCGCGGTCGCCTACGGCCAGCGGACGACATACGGCGCACTGGCCACCGAGATCGAGCGTCCAAGCGCTTCGCGGGCCGTCGGCGCTGCCCTGGGCGCGAACCCGCTGTGCGTCGTCCTGCCCTGCCATCGGGTGGTCGCCTCTTCGGGCGCCCTCACCGGGTATGCCGGGGGCATCACAGCCAAGGAGTATCTCCTCGCGCTGGAGTCCCGCCCTTGAATGGGCCGCGACCGGGCAACCAGAGGAGCTCTGGAAGGATCGCGCGGGTGAGCGACGACGAAGATTTCGCGGCCAGGCCAGGGATGACCGATGAGGTGCTGTATGCGCAGCACGGTCGCCTCGGGCGGATCATGCTGAACCGGCCCAAGGTCATCAACGTGCTGAACGCCCAGATGGTGGGCTCGGTCATGGCACAGCTGAAGAGCTGGGCGCAGGATGAGACGGTGACTGCCGTCTCGATCCAGGGCGCAGGCGCCCGCGGTCTGTGTGCCGGAGGCGACGTCCGAGCCCTGCGGACGGTGGTCATGGGGGACTCAGGCGATCCGATGCAGTTCTGGGCCGCCGAGTACCAGATGAACGCGGCCATCGACAGCTTCCCCAAACCCTTCGTCGCGTTCATGGACGGCGTCGTCATGGGCGGTGGCGTCGGCATCTCGGCCCACGGCAGCCTGCGACTGGTCACCGAGCGCTCACGGGTGGCCATGCCCGAGACCGCCATCGGCTACTTCCCTGACGTCGGCTCGCTGTTCCTGCTGTCGCGTGCGCCCGGTGAGATCGGGACGCACCTGGCGATGACCGGGCTCCCGGTCGGAGGAGCAGACGCGGTCAGCTGCGGGCTGGCCGATGCGCTGGTGGACAGCACCGAGATTCCGGCACTCATCGACCGACTTGCCGCGGGTGAGTCGTTGGACGCGGGCATCGGCAGCACGTTGACTCTGGGCGACCTTGCCGCAGAACGGGATTGGATCGATCAATGCTATGCCGGGAACGACCCTGTCACCATTCTGCGGGCCCTGCGGGCCAACCCTGCACCCGGCGCCCACGACTGCGCCGACGTCCTTGAGACCCGATCACCGCTATCGGTCTGGGTGGCGCTCGAAGCCATCCGCAGGGCCGCCGGGATGGGCACCTTGGCGCAGGTGCTCGAACAGGACCTCATGCTCGGCAGGACCTTCGCGAGCTCGTCCGACTTCGTCGAGGGCGTGCGAGCGCTGCTCGTGGACCGCGATAACTCTCCGCGCTGGCGCCATAGGTCACTGAACGATGTCGACCCGGTCGAGGTGGCGCGGCTGTTCACCGGCGGCCGCCCAGGAACTGTGGCAGCCGCCGGCTGACCATCAGAGGTGCCTGACCATCAGAGGTGCCTGCCGTCAACGATGTCCGAGGCTTGAGCCGGCGGAGAAGGCAGCAGCGCCGCCACGCGAGGACGACGTGGAATAGACCGAGGTCGAGCCGCCGCCCTGATGGCCGGAACGACCCCCACCTTGGGACGAGCGCTTGGGGGTCGACGAGCGCTTCGATGCGCCGCCGGTCGCACCGCCGCGCGACGAACCAGCGCCCGAGGGCACATTTCGGCCGGACTCCCCACGAGGAGCAGCCCCACGCCCGCCGGTTACCCGGCCGCCGTTGGAACGGGCTCCACCGGAACGACTGCCACGGGCACCGCTGCTACGCCTTGGTGCATTGCCCTCGTCGGACGCGAGCACGAGGGGCTCGGTGAAGGTGCGCTCCCCCGGAGCGAGCTGGCTGAGCAGGGGATGGCTGGCGTCCAGACGGGTGGTGGTCGCCTTGATCCCAGCTTTACGCGTCAGGTCGCGAACGTCGCCCACCTGGTCGTCGGTCATCAGCGTGATGACGATGCCGTCGGCGCCGGCACGTGCGGTACGACCGGAGCGGTGCAGGTAGGCCTTGTGCTCGACCGGCGGGTCGGCGTGGATGACCAGGGCGACGTCGTCGACGTGGATGCCGCGAGCCGCAATATCAGTGGCGACAAGGGTGCTCGCCGCTCCGGTCTGGAAAGCGTCCATGTTGCGGGTGCGGGCGTTCTGGGAGAGGTTGCCGTGGAGCTCCACGGTCGGGACGCCTGAGGCGTTCAGCTGCTTGGAGAGCTTCTTGGCTCCGTGCTTGGTGCGGGTGAAGACCATCGAGCGCCCGGGTGCCGACGTGAGGGCGACCAGGACGGGAAGGCGAGAGTCGTGGTGCACATGGAAGATGTGGTGCGCCATGGTCGAGATCGGTGACTGAACCGAGTCGGCGCTGTGGGTCACCGGGTTGGTCAGGAAGCGCTTGACGATGACATCGACGCCCGCGTCCAGGGTCGCCGAGAACAGCATCCGCTGGCCGGTGCGCGGCGTGCGGTCCATGATGCGGCGCACGACCGGCAGGAAACCGAGGTCGGCCATGT
>JBBQUB010000013.1:0-22902 GCA_038212865.1 Actinomycetales bacterium | reverse complement strand
CGGGTGGCAGTTCGGGCCGCGGAGACGAGCTCGAGGGCCCGCAAAGGGGCCGGCGCCGCGCCACCGGTCTTGGCCTTGACCAAGCCTTTGGCCGCGGCGATCGCGCCCTCCCACGTTGGCCCGTCGCGGTTGATCTCCGCTCGAGCAAGGACGGCCCGGCCGGTGATGACATCGGCCGCCCATGACAGGGAGTCCTCAAGGAACGTGACCGGCTCGAACAGCACATCTGCCATCCCGAGCTCAAATGCCTTCTGCCCATTGAGCATCCGGTTTGTATTCAGTGGGTTCTCAATGATGACCTTGAGCGCCGACTCGACGCCGATGAGGTTCGGCAGCAAGAAACAGCCGCCCCACCCGGGGACCAGACCCAGGAAGCACTCTGGCATGGCAACCGCGGGCACGCCCGCAGAGATGCTCCGGTATGCCGCGCTGAGGGCGATCTCGACTCCGCCGCCCATCGCCGCGCCATTGACGAAAGCGAACGTCGGAACCGGGAGCGTGCGAAACTGCTCGAACGTCTGGTGCCCGAGCACTCCGATCGCCAGGGCCTGCTCGCGGGTGGTCACCTTGGGGATGCCGGTGAGGTCGGCGCCCACCGCAAAGATGAACGGCTTGCCGGTGATGCCGGCGCCCACGATCTCGCCTGCCTCGGCACGTGCCCGCACACTGGCGAGAGCTCCTGACAAGCCGGCCAGGGTTGCTGGTCCAAAGGTGTTGGGCTTGGTGTGGTCGAACCCGTTGTCCACAGTGATCAGGACGAACGTGCCTGCGTTGCCAGGCAGGGCGATGTCGCGCGCCAACGCCTTGGTGATGACCTCGTCGGGAAATAATGCGCTGAAGTCGATGTTGGTGGGGTCGATGCTCATCGGGCCACCGCCCCCATCTCGGCGTCGAGTTCCTTGCCGTAGTCGCTGTGGTGGGGGTTCTCCCAGATCACGGCACCGCCCATGCCGATGCCGATACACATGGCGGTGAGGCCGTAACGCACGTCAGGGTTCTCCTCGAACTGTCGGGCGAGCTGGGTCATCAGGCGGACGCCCGAGCTGGCCAGGGGGTGGCCCGTGGCGATCGCTCCGCCGTACTTGTTCACGCGGGGGTCATCGTCGGTCAGGTCGAAGTGGTCGAGGAAGGCAAGCACCTGGACGGCGAATGCCTCGTTCAGCTCGAAGAGGCCGATGTCCTTGATGCTCAGACCTGCCTGCATGAGCGCCTTCTCGGTCGCGGGGACCGGCCCCATGCCCATGACTTCAGGCTCGACACCCATGAAGGAGTAGGCCACCAAGCGCATACGCACGGGCAGCCCGAGCTCGGCAGCGGCATCGGCCGAGGCCAAGATGCATGCGGTGGCACCGTCGTTCAGACCCGCGCTGTTACCGGCCGTGACTTTGCCGTCAGCGCGAAAGGGCGTCCTGAGTCCTGCGAGGTTCTCCATGGTCGTGCCCGGCCGCGGCGGCTCGTCGGCCGTGGCCAGGCCGTAACCCAGCTCGGCGTGAGGGGTGGCGACAGTGACAAGGTCAGGTGCGATCTTGCCGGCGACGCGGGCCCGCTCGAACTTCTCCTGGCTCGCGACGGCAAAGGCGTCGCAGCGCTCTTTGGTCAGCCGGGGGAACCGGTCGTGCAGGTTCTCTGCGGTCGACCCCATCACCAGCGCGGACGGATCCACGATCTTCTCGGAGATGATCCGCGGGTTGGGGTCGACACCCTCACCCATCGGATGGCGGCCCATGTGCTCGACCCCTCCGGCAATGGCGATCTCGGCGGAGCCGAAGGCGATGGCCGAGGCGACGGTGGTTACCGCGGTCATGCCCCCGGCGCACATACGGTCAATCGAGTAGCCCGGCGTCGTGATCGGCAGACCGGCAAGCAGTGCCGCCACGCGACCCAGGGTCAGACCTTGGTCGCCGATCTGGGTGGTCGCGGCAATGGCGACCTCCTCGACGCGCTCCGGAGGTAGCTCGGGATGGCGGCGCAGTAACTCGCGGATGCACTTGATGACGAGATCGTCCGCACGCGTCTGGGCATACATGCCCGCCTCGCCGGCCTTGCCGAACGGCGTGCGCACGCCGTCGACGAAGACCACTTCGCGCAGAGCTCTGGACACGGGAGCCTCCCTGGGTTTGTTGATCATGCACGGTTCGCAGCAGGTGCGGGCTCGGGCTGCGAGACGAGAATGACGGATGAGAGTGACGGATCAGACCTATGCTACCCGCCAGTAACTTTGATCGAGACGTCTGCGGTCAACTCGGCAGTCGCCGGGGCTGGATGATTGATGGCCGCCTCGAGAATGGGGCTGGCGATGTCGACCTGCCACTGGCGGGCTCCAAGCGCGGACAGTGCCTCGGCGACTGACCCCAGCGTCGCGTCAGGGGGGGGAGCCCACAGCACCCGGCGGATCGAGTCAGGGGCCATCACGTTCTCGATGGGGATGCTTCGAGCTTGCGCGAACACGCCCAGGACCGCGCGAGCCTGAGCCAGCCGCGCGGCGGCCACCGGGTCGCGATCGGCCCATGCGCGGGCCGGCGGTGGACCCTCCGAGCGAGGGGTGAGAACCGGGAGGTCCGCCTCAGGCACCTGGCGGGCCCGATCCAGCGCACTGAGCCACTGCCGCTGGTATCGGCGGATGGATCTGGAGATGTGGCCAGCGCCGGCTTGGCTGATGTCGGCAGCCGTCCTGGGACCTCGGATGGCCAGGTCGATGAGCGCGGCGTCCGGCAGGACCCGGCCGGGTGCGATGTCGCGTTCAACGGCAATGGCGTCCCGGGTCTGCCACAGCTCGCGGACCATGGCGGCTCCGCGGCGGTTGCGGACCTTGTGCATCCCCGACGTCCGACGCCAGGGGTCGACCCGGATCGGAGGGCCGGTGAATCGCGTCAGCGAGTCGAACTCCTGCTCAGCCCAACGCATCTTGTCCTGCGCCATCAGATCATCGGCCATGAGATCTCGGACCTGGCAGAGCACCTCGACGTCTAGTGCGGCGTAACGCAACCAGGGCTCCGGCAGGGGTCGGGTCGACCAGTCCACGGCCGAGTGCTCCTTGGCCAGCCGAAGGCCGAGGTAGTGTTCGACGACCGCTGCCAGTCCTACGCGGGGCAGCCCGATCAGGCGTCCTGCAAGCTCGGTGTCGAACAGACGCGTCGGGTGCAGACCCACCTCAGCCAGGCACGGAAGGTCCTGGGTTGCCGCATGCAGGATCCACTCGAGGTCGGAGATGACGTCGCTGATCGGTGAGAGATCGGGGCAGGCGATCGGATCGATCAGACACGTGCCCGACCCCTCGCGGCGAATCTGGATGAGATAGGCCCGCTGTCCATAGCGGTAGCCGGAGGCCCGCTCGGCATCCATGGCCACCGGGCCGGTCCCAGCAGCGATCGACTCGGCTGCGCGCACTAATGCGCGCTCATCGACCACTACGTCCGGAACGCCTTCGGCGGGCATGTCCAAGAGCACGATAACGGGGCCGGTCTCCGCCTCAGTGTCGGGGGCGGACTGCTCTGACGCGTCTGACTGCTCTGGGGAGCCGCTGGGTCCGATGGTCACGGGGTCAACCTATTGACCACGGTGTTCACCCTGACAGCCGGACCCGGTTGGTTGCACCTCAGCGACGTTGCACGGGTAGTGCCACGACGCCCTCGGGCAGCGGTGGCAGGCCGGCGATCGTGCACAGCAGATCGGCCCAGGCAAGCAGGTGGACCGCAAGGTCGCCGCCGGTCGGCGTCCATGACGCCCGGATCTCCATCTCCACGCTGGCTGCGCGGTCTTCGAGGCTCGCGAAACTTTCGGACACGACCCGCGTGACGGTTCCGCCCTCGGACACGTAGGGCGCATCATGGAAGGCGAGCGCATCCATCAGCCACGACCAACCCACGGCACCGAGCATCGGGTCGTTGGCAAGCTCCGGCTCAAGCTCAGCTCGCGCGAACGTGACGGCACGCCATACGCCTTCCCAAGGCTCGGGCGCGGACGGGTCGTGCAGGAGGACGAAACGGCCGGAGGCGAGCTCGTCGCCCTCCTCGGTGGCCCCAGCGGCGACGACCTCTGCGGTCAGGGCCAAGGCATAGGGGGCAATCCGGCTGGGGGCGGGCACTTCCGTGAGGCGGACCTCTGGACGCAAACGAGCGACGCGCAGGCACTGAACGGCCTGTTCGAATTCGGCGGAGTTCTCGCCAGGGACGCTTCGACTGCCCATTACCGGAGCCTATGTCGACGGGTCTGCTCGTGGGTCGCGGCACGCCGGGATACGGTTCGGCGATGTTGGTTCTGCTCGCCCTTGCCTCGAGTGCCGTCTGGGGCACGTCCGACTTCTTCGCAGGGCTGAAGGCGCGGACCATCGCTCCGCCTGCCGTCGTGGCGATCACCCAAGGCGCTGCCTTGGTCGGGTTGTGCGCGATTCTGCTCGTGCGCAATACCGGCTTGTCACCGTCCTTCGTGGGCAACGGGCCACTGTGGTCGATTGCCGCGGGGGTGGCGGGGGCGGCTGGCCTCGTCTCCTTCTACACGGCTTTGGCCTCAGGCACGATGGGCGTCGTCGCGCCGATCTCATCTCTGGGAGCCCTCGTGCCGGTGCTGCTCGGCCTGCTCAACGGGGAGACGCCGAGCGCGACCGCGTGGGTCGGCATGGCCGTCGCGGTGGTGGGCGCGGCCCTCGCCTCCGGACCTGAGCTGAGCGGCGCCGTGCCGGCTCGTCCGGTGGTCCTGGCCGCTGTCGCCGCGGCGTTCTTCGGCACAGCGCTGTTCTGCCTGGACCGAGGGGCCCGCTTCGCCTTGTTGGAGACGCTCTGGGGGATGCGGTTGACCAGCGTCGGGCTGTTCCTTGTCGCAGGACTGGCACTGCGATCAGTGGGCGGCGCCCGCGCTCGGGACCTGCCCGCGCTCGCGGTCATCGGTCTGGCTGACGTCACCGCGAACGCGCTCTTCGCCTTCTCCTCCTCACGGGGCATGGTCAGTGTCGCGAGCGTGCTGGGCTCGCTGTATCCGGTGGCGACGATCTTCTGGGCGAGACTGATTCTGGGCGAGCGGCTGCGTCGTGTCCAGGCGTTCGGCGTCGCGCTCACCCTGGTCGGAGTCGTCGCCATCGCGGTCTGACCCGTGAGCCGTCCGTGGGAGGATCTGCAGGTGACGAACTCCCCGAATAGCCCCCGCGACAGCACCCTCGTCCGAGCCGCCAGACGTGAGGCCGTTGAGCACACCCCCGTCTGGTTCATGCGCCAGGCGGGGCGGTCCCTGCCGGAGTACCGAAAGGTGCGCGAGGGAGTGGCCATGCTCGACTCCTGTCGGATGCCGGAGCTGGTCGCCGAGATCACCCTGCAGCCGGTGCGCCGACATGGGGTCGACGCGGCGATACTCTTCAGCGACATCGTCGTGCCGTTGGCCGCAGTGGGCGTTGACCTGGACATCGTCCCTGGGGTGGGACCCGTTGTGGCGCAACCCTTTCGGTCGCTCGAGGACCTCGACCGTATTCCGGAGCTGACGCCGGATCACGTCCCCTATATCACCCAGGCAGTGCACCTGGTCCTGGCCGAGCTAGGCGCCACACCTTTGATCGGGTTCGCCGGTGCGCCCTTCACGCTCGCGTCCTATCTCGTCGAAGGCGGGCCATCGAAGAACCACGAACACACCAAGGCCATGATGCATGGCGACCCGGACCTGTGGAATGCGCTGTGCGCACGACTGGCACAGATCGCAGGCGCCTACCTTCGAGTGCAGGCGCAGGCCGGGGCATCCGTCGTGCAGCTGTTCGACTCGTGGGTGGGTGCGCTTTCACTCAAGGACTACGAGACCTTCGTACAGCCGCACTCGCGAGTGGCGCTGTTGGCTGTCGACGACCTTGACATCCCGAAGATCCACTTTGGTACCGGAACCGGCGAGCTGCTGGCGTCGATGGGCGCGGCCGGTGCCGATGTCGTAGGAGTCGACTTCCGCACGTCCCTGACCGATGCGCGCGCCAGGCTCGGTGACCGGTATGCCGTACAGGGCAACCTGGACCCGGCGTTACTGTTTGCTCCGTGGCCAGCTCTGGAACGGGCTGTGCGATCGATCGTGGCCGAGGGTGCCCAGTCGCCGGGACACATCTTCAACCTGGGGCACGGAGTCCTGCCCGACACCGACCCCGACGTGCTCACCCGCGTTGTCGAGCTGGTCCACGAGGCATCTGCTCGCTGACCCCGACCTGTGACCTGACCTGACTCGGACCCTGACACTTACGCTGCGCAGTCCCCGCCACGAGATACCCAGATGGACACCGGATCCCATGGCCTGCGGCCGGCATCCCGTGGGTTATTCGGAATCCTGCCCGTCGCCGGCCAGCTCGCCGGTCATGCCGCCGGCACAGGCCCCGTCGCCGTAGGAACAGGAACGACAGCCGGCTGGTTTGCCCGGCGACGACGCCACCATCCCCACAAGGGCGCCGCGAAGAGGGCGAGGAACACGGCGAACGGCAGCGCAGCGCCGATGGCGGTGAACAAACCCGCTGCGGAGGCCGTGAAGGCATCCCAGCCGGACCGCAGACCAGCGATGAAGCTGTTGTCCGTCACGGGCTCGTTCCCGGGAGTGCTCAACGATACGGCCAACGTGGATCGCTCGACGCTGGTCTTGAGTGCGGCCAGCTGTGACTCCAACGACTCCAGATCTGCCTGTCGCCTACTCATTTCACTCTCCAGCGCCACGACCTGGCCGATGTCCTTGGCCTGAGCCATCAGGGCGCGGACGCGTTCGACGCTGGCCCGCATGGTCTTCAACCGGCTCTGGGTGTCGACGTACTGCGAGGTGACGTCCTGCGAGGAGCTGTTGCGCTGCAGCACGGTGCCGATCTTGGCGAGCTGGTCCAGCGCGACATCGAGCTTGTCCGCAGGCACCGACAGGGTCAGGGTGCCGAACCCGTCGAAGTCACGGGAGGACCCACCGTTGTTCGAGAGGGGGACGGGGTTGGGGCCTCCGTTGCCGATCTGCTCCCCGAGAATGAGAGCCTCTAGCCCGATGGCGATACTTCGCACTCGCGCCGCGGCCGCGCTGATGTCTTTGACCCCAAGGTCCAGGCTGGCGTTCTTGGCCAGTTTGGGCCCGATGCTGGCCACAGGTGCCGCACCGGGCTTGGCGGCGGCCCTGCCAGGCGCCCCAGCAGCATCGGACTTTTGGCCGGCTGCGGGGTTGAACCCGGCGCTGTCCCGGGCAGGGGCGCTGTCAGTCAAAGCAACGTCAGCAGCACTGGTGGCTGAGGAGCCGTCGTTACTACAGCTCGACAGCAAGAGCGCGGACAGGGTGACAGCGGCGATCATCGTTCGACGTAACAGATCAGGCCTGGTATGCCGTGTCGGCCGAAGGCGCCAGGGGAGCTCGCGGTGGGTGAACGAAATGTGCATGGCAGACCTCCGGAGGGACGATCGCGTGATGTGCGGTACGTGCCTTGGAGACCTCAATAGTCACGTTCGTTCCATGCTCAGCGGTGTCGATTAGGTCACGAGGCAGATCGGCGTTCCGGCCAAGGCACCAGGCACGCCGGTTATGGGACCAGAATGAGGACATGAGCCCAAAGCCCACCCCTGGCCAGATTCGCGAGATCAACGACAGCATCCGCTACGCGATGTGGTCGGTGTTCAAGGTCAGGAGCCCTCTCGCCGAGGACCGCGCCAAGGTAGCTACCGAGATCGAGACGCTGTTTGCCGATCTCGCCGACCAGGGGGTCGTGGTTCGCGGGGTCTATGACGTCGCGGGCCTGCGGGCCGATGCCGACTTCATGATCTGGTGGCATGCCGAGGAAGTCCAGGCCGTGCAGTCGGCCTACCACCGGCTCCTGCGCACCGAGCTTGGGACCCATCTTCAGCCGGTGTGGTCGGTTGCCGCCCTGCACCGACCGGCCGAGTTCAACAAGGGACACATCCCGGCGTTCATGGCCAACGAGCGCCCCCTGGACTTCATCTGCGTCTACCCCTTCGTGCGTTCCTACGAGTGGTACCTCCTGGACGACCAGGAGCGCCGAGCTCTCCTGTCGGAGCACGGACAGATGGCCCGCGACTACCCGGACGTGCGCGCGAACACCATCGCGTCGTTCGCACTGGGCGACTACGAGTGGATCCTGGCGTTCGAGGCGGACGACCTGACCCGCATCGTCGACCTCATGCGTCACCTTCGTGGTTCCGAGACCCGTCGCCACGTCCGTGAAGAAGTGCCGTTCTACACCGGTCCCAGGGTCGAGATTGCGGCGCTGGTCGACTCCTTGCCCTGATTGCCCGGCCTGATCGACGTGAGCCGCCCGGTCAGTCGCCCGTCGCACCATCGATCGACTCGCGGAGCAGGTCGGCGTGACCGTTGTGCCGGGCATACTCCTCGATCATGTGGACATAGACCCACCTCAGCGAGATCGGGCCGTGCCGTCCGTCGAAGCTGTGGTCCAGGGACAGCGTCCTGGCGGCCTCATCGGCCGCCAGGCACTCTGCCTTGAAGGTCGCGATGTCCTGATCGACGTCGGCATCTGCGACGTTGTCGAAGTCACCATCCTCGTCGCCCTCGGAACAGTACAAATCTGGAAGCGAGAACCCGGCGGCCCTGGTCCGGAACCACGATCGCTCCACCTCGGCCATATGACGCACCAGGCCGAGCAGGGTCAGGCTCGAAGGGCTGACTGCAGCGGCCTTGAGCTGATCGTCGGGCAGGCCCGCGCACTTCCACAGGAGGGTCCCGCGATGGAAGTCCAGCCACGCCTCGTACATCGCTCGCTCGTCGGCGATCCGCGGCGGATCGGTGCGGAACTGGCTTGGGTCCGGGGCGCTCGTGGCGTCTGAAGTCGTCATGGGCCCAAACTACCGACTGGAGACCTGATCCCGCGTCTGACTATTCCGGAACTGGTTCGAGCCTCAAGCTGATGCTGTTGATGCAGTAACGCTGGTCGGTGGGGACGTCATAGCCCTCGCCCTCGAAGACGTGACCGAGGTGGGATCCGCAGTGAGCACAACGGACTTCGACCCGTTTCGAGCCCATGGTGTGATCCTCAAGGTACTCGACCCTGTCCTCGGCAAGAGGTGCGTAGAAAGATGGCCAGCCGCAGTGGCTGTCGAACTTGGTGTCGCTGCGGAAGAGCTCGGTTCCGCAGGCGCGGCACGAGTACACGCCCTGTGTCTTGGTGTCCGTGTACTCGCCGACACCTGGCCGCTCCGTGCCGGCGCGGCGGAGCACCTCGTACTCCGCGGGGGCGAGCTCCTCACGCCACTGCTCGTCGGTCTTACTGAGGGGATAGGTGCGGCCGTCGTTCATGGGGGTCCTCCTACGCAGGGCTGAAAACAGGTTCACGACCTTCACAACAGCACGACCCCGGCGGACGTTCCCGTCGGGGCTCGCTGCTGTCGATTCGTAAGTCTCTCGTGAGCGGGGGACCAGGCTGTGCTGGCCGGCAGCGCTCCGCCGGCCACCCGGCATCCGGGCTCCCTCCGGTCAGCCTCTGCCGACGCGGAGGGCGAGTCGCACGACCTGGGGGTCGTGGTCGGAGTCCTGGTCGTGGAACTCGGAGTTGGTGTGCACGATGTCGTAGTCGTAAGCCGGGTACTTGGCGCCGCGAGGAGCAACCGTCAGCGCCTTGCTGACCAGGATCTGGTCCAGTACCTGGCTGTTGCCCTCGTAGACGTAGGAGTAGCGCTCCTGCACCGGCAAGGTGCGCGGCAGATCGACCAGAGCGTTGGCACCGGAGCCGACCATGATGTCGACGGTATGGCTGAACTCGAAGTCGTTGATGTCCCCGAGGACCACGATATTGGCTGCCTGGTCGGCCTCGAGGAGCTGGTCGACGAAGGTCCTGATCTCCTGGGCCTGCAGGTGACGCCCCGCCTCGGAGGACCGCACTGGCTGCTGCCAGCGGCCGAAGAGTGGGTCGTCGCCGCCCTTAGAAGCGAAGTGGTTGGCGATCGCGAACACCGTCTTGCCTCGGAAGGTGAACTCAGCCACGAGGGGCTTGCGCGAGTCTGCCCAGGCCGCGTTGCCCGGGGTGATCCGTCCGGGGTTGAGGGCCAGGTGCGGTTTCCCGTTGATCATGGTCACGGTTTCGGCCGTGGACGCGTCACCGGCTGCGGCGTCGGTGAAGCCGACTTCGCGGTCGGCACGATAGAAGAATACCTGCCTGATGTTGGCGCCGGGCTGTCCGCCGTCCGTGAGGTTCTGGGGGTTCACCCAGCGCGCACTGTATGCCGGGCCGCCGGCGGTCACGATCGCGGCGATCAGCTTGTTCGTGGTCTGGGTCGAGTCGACCGTGCCGTCGGAGATCGCGCCGCTATTGTCCTGGATCTCTTCCAGCGCCAAGATGTCCGGGCTCTTCAGGTTGTGCACGACCTGTCCGGCGAGGCGGTCGAACTTGGTCTGGGAGTCGCCGGGCGCGAGGTTCTCGACGTTGAAGGTCGCCACAGCCAGCTGGTTGTTGGACTGGGCCTTGGTGACCTCACGCTGCAGGTTGCCCGGCGTGAGCGAGGGGGTCGAAGTGACCTCGAGCTTGGGGTTGCTGAACGAGTAGTCCATGACGCCGACCGTGTCGCCGGCGATCGAGTCGCCCGCGTTTGCCTTGGGCATCGCGTCCCGGGGCAGCAGCATGTCGTCGAGCTGCACCCGCATCGCGTTCGGGTGGTCGTATCCGGAGTAGAGGACCCCGCCACGGGGCGTGGTGATGGCATCGACGTCCTGGCCGGGGATGACAGTCATCTCGCCGAAGGACTTGGTGGCGCCCACGACCTTGGCGTCGCGGACCGCGACGAGCATGCCCTCGAGGGACTCGTAGAAGTCGATCGCATCGGTGTCGGGACGGAAGGGTGCTTGGGCATACTCGACGTTCTTGGGGTCGCCCTCCTCGATGACCTGCTGGGGAGCGGTGCGGTCTACGCCCAGCACGACGGGCGCGGGCAGTGCATTGCCGGTCGAGAGGATCGAGACTTTCGGACCGGTCAGCTCAGTGGTGGTCAGGTTGTCGTTCCCACCACTCCCGCCGGAACGGAAGTCGAAGATCGAGCCCTCGATGCTCACGTCGTCGCCGGTTCGGACGGTCTTGGCAACGCTGCTAGAGAAGACGAAGAGCCCCTCGCTGGTGGCGGTGTCGCCATCAGGGCTAGCGCTCTGCACCCAGAAGCCGCTGGGACCGACAGCCGTCACGACCCCGAGAATGCCGATGACCCTCTTGCCGTTGTATGGCGAAGTGTGGCCGACGCCCTGGATCTGCGCGATCGTCGCGGTCTCAGGGGCCGGCGGCATGACCGTGCAGGAAGGCTTGGCCACGGTGCTGTTTTCCGGTGACGGGTCGGCCGCGCTGAAGTCTGCCGCGTTGTCGTCGGTGTCGACGCAGGGGCCGGTTCGGGTTGCCGAGGTCGTGTTGGTGAGCAACGGGGCCGGGGCGCCCTCCGCGGTGGTCGCGGTGCCATACCCGACCCGGTCTACGAGGGCGCCGGCCAGCAGCAGGTCGACGCGGCCGTTGGCGGCGCTCATCGCTGCAGTGCCGATCGTGTCGGGCGTTGGCAGCGCGGTCGTGCCACCGGTGGTGCCCTGGGCCATCTGCACCAGGTAGCTGCGATGGGGTGCGACCGAGCCGCTCAACGTGGCGTTGCCCCCCGTGGAGCCCGATCCTGAGTAGTACTGCACGACCCAGCCGGTGACGTCAACCGCTGCGTCCGAGCGGTTGTACAGCTCGACGAAGTCGTTCTTCCACATGGCGCCGCTGTTGCCGCCACCGCCATAGACCTCGGAGATCACGACGTCGGCGGAGACCGCCATCGCCGGAGAGGCAGCGAGCAGAGCGCCGCTCACCGCGAGGAGGGGTGCGACGGCGGCTGAGCACGCTCGAAGGCTGAAGGCCGACATGTTCTGCCTTTCACGAAGGGTGAGGTGGTGGGGTCCGCGACCCCTGCCAGACTGTATGCCCGTTTTATGACGTTTAGACCAACTCTCCATGGACCAATTCGCACCCTTGACGAAACGACCGGTTTCCCGACCGACGGATAGGCTCGCGCCATGGCGAGCAGTGCGAAGGTGTTGCAGGTTGCCGCGCCGGACGGAACCGTCCGCGACGTGCGCGTCTCCAGCCCTGATCGGATCATGTGGCAGGACGCAGGGATCACGAAGTGGGACCTCGCGACCTACATCGCATCGGCGCAAGACGGACTGATGCGCGCGGTGGGGGACCGGCCGGTGACTTTGCAGCGCTTCCCGGGTGGTGTGGAGGGCGAGGAGTTCTTCTCGAAGAACCCGCCCAAAGGCGTTCCCTCTTGGGCGCGCTCGGTGATGTGCACCTACCCCTCGTCGCGAACCCACCCGCAGCTGGTCATCGACGAGATCGCCACGGCCGTGTGGGCTGTGCAGATGAACACGGTCACGTTTCACCCGTGGCCGGTGCGGAGTGATGACAACGACAACCCCGACGAGATGCGAATAGATCTTGACCCCCAGCCCGGGCGCGGCTTCGCCGATGCGGCCGAGGCGGCATACGGCTTGAAGGACCTGCTCGAGGAGCTCGGCTACGTTCCGTGGGTCAAGACCTCTGGCAACCGGGGTGTGCACGTCTATGTCCGGATCGCCAGGACGCACGAGTTCCTGGACGTGCGACACGCCGTCATCGGCATCGGGCGTGAGCTCGAACGACGTATGCCGGAGCTGGTCACCACTGCCTGGTGGAAGGAAGAGCGCGGCGAGAAGGTGTTCGTGGATTTCAACCAGGCCAACCGCGACCGGACGATCGCCTCGGCGTACAGCCCGCGCCCGATCGCGGGCGCCCCCGTGTCGATGCCCATCCCCTGGGGACGCCTCCGTGAGGTGACACCGGCCCATTTCACCGTCCGCACGGTGCCGGCGATTCTGGCCGCGGAGGGTGATGCGTGGGCCGGAATCGATGCCGCTGTCGGCGACGTGTCAAGGGCGATCGCCCTGTGGGACATGGATATTGCAGAGCGCGGCTTGGGGGAGATGCCGTTTCCACCGGACTATCCCAAGATGCCGGGGGAGCCACCAAGGGTCCAGCCCAGCCGGGCCCGCAAGCCCGCGGAGCCGGCGGAGCCTGCGGAGCAGGATTAGCTTCGGCGAGAAGCAGCCAGCCGGGAACAGCGAGCCAGCGCACTCAGCGCTGGAGGACGGCGTCCAGGTCATAGGCGATGGGCCGTTCGACCTGTTCTGTCAGGCAGGACTCCGGGTCGCGATCGGGACGCCACCGCAGCAAGGTCACGGTATGGCGAAAGCGTGGACCCTCCATCTGGTCGAACTTCACCTCGACCACCCGCTCCGGGCGCAGGCTGACGAAGCTCATGTCCTTGTTGCTGCTGAACCGGGAGCGGTCCGTTGCGCTCTTGACGGGATCCCCCTGATCGTCGGTGACGACCAGCGGCGCCAGCTCATCGATCAGCTCTAAGCGTCGGACGTCGGTGAAAGCCGAGATCCCTCCCACGGGA
Source organism: Actinomycetales bacterium (assembly GCA_038212865.1). Taxonomy (GTDB): domain Bacteria; phylum Actinomycetota; class Actinomycetes; order Actinomycetales; family Dermatophilaceae; genus UBA4719. Next base: position 9,508 of record JBBQUB010000013.1, on the reverse strand, counting down.
TAGAGGATGCCATCCTCGTTGTACAGGCCGATGAGGAGCGAGCCAACACCCGTGCCGGACTTGTGGATTCGGTATCCGACCACTACTGCCTCCGCTGTTCTGGAGTGCTTGATCTTGAGCATGGTGCGTTTGCCCTGTTGGTAGGGCGCAGCCAAGGGTTTGGCGACGACGCCGTCGAGCCCGGCACCTTCGAACCGCTCGAACCACTCCCTGGCGATGTCGGCGTCGGTGGTGGTCCTGGTTAGGTGAACGGGCGATTCGACCGGGAGATCGGCGAGCGCGGACTCCAGTCGCGCCCGGCGGTCTCCGAACGACAAGCCGGTCAGGTCTTGGTCGCCCAGCGCAAGAATGTCGAAGCAGATGAGCTCGGCAGGAGTCTCCTGCGCGAGCCGCTGGACCCGGGAGTCGGCCGGATGGATGCGCTGGGTCAAGCTTGCCCAGTCAAGTCGCTGTGCTCCCGGCGGGCCGGCGCGGACGACCAGCTCGCCGTCGATGGCGCATCGTTGCGGCAGATAGGCAACAATCGCGCGTACCACTTCCGGGAAGTAGCGGGTCAAGGGTTTGGTGCCGCGGCTCGCAAGCTCCACCTCGTCCCCGTCGCGGAGCACGATGCAGCGGAAGCCGTCCCATTTGGGCTCAAATGACAGGCCTCCGGTGACCGAGTCGGGCTCGGGCACACCGTTGACTGCCTTGGCCAGCATGGGGGACACAGGGAGGGTAATGGGAAGGTCCACAAATCATTGTGAACCTGCGACCATGCTCCAGTGCCATCGAATCGTCAGGTTGCCCGAAATGGCCTCATCGCTGCCGTCGCGTCCACTTTCGCCGCGACTGCTCTGTCCGCGGCTGGAACCGTTGGTGCCGCAACGTATTTCGCCCGCAAGGTGCTGACACCGGATCGACTCAAACCGGACGACACGCGGATTCTGGAGGTCGGCTCGGACAGCGTGACGCTGGCGCTGAGTCCGGACTCAGGCCAGCTGGGCCGTTATGGGCTCTGGTTTGACGATGGCCGCGGCCACGCCAGAGTGGGTTCGGTGCTCGAGGTCGACGAGGCGGCCGGACGAGTTCGGCGCGTGCTCGAGGGAGTAGACGCGGGAGAGCTGCACCCCGGACCCGCTCGTTGGAACCAGTCCTACTTCGCGGGCGGCCCGGCGGGCGGGTTGGGGTTGCCGACGCAAGATGTCGAGATCGCCACCGAGATCGGGCCCCTTGCGGCCTGGGAGGTTCCGGCAACAGGCCATACCTTGGACCGTTGGGCGATTCTTGTCCACGGAAGAGGTGCGCCGCGTGAGGAGTGCCTGCGGGCCGTACCGGTGCTTCACGAACTCGGATTCACCGCCCTGATACCCATGTATCGCAACGACATCGGCGCCCCGCCAAGTTCGGATGGCAGATACAGCCTTGGTCTTTCGGAGTGGCGCGACCTCGAGGCCGCGCTCCAGCACGCCGTGGACGCCGGCGCTGCGCAGATCGTCCTGTTCGGGTGGTCCATGGGCGGGGCCATCATTCTGCAGACCCTGGACCGTTCGTGGCTCTCGGATCGGGTCACCGCCGTCGTGCTGGACGCACCGGTCATCGACTGGGCAGATGTCCTGCGTCACCACGGCGCCATGCACAAGATTCCAGGTCCGATCGGGAGCCTGAGCCGATCCCTGATCGGCCACCGGTGGGCCCGCCGGCTCGTAGGGGTACACGAACCCATCGACGTTGCCCTGACCAACTGGGAACACCGCGCTGACGAGCTCAAGCACCCAACCTTGCTGATTCATTCGCTCCTGGACGAGTTCGTTCCCGTCGGGCCGTCGATCTCCTTAGCGGCCAAACGCCCGGACCTGGTCCACTTCGAGGCCTGGCCGGAGGGACGGCATACGAAAGAATGGAATGTCGACCCCGAAAGATGGGATGCCGTCGTACGCGCCTTCCTTGGTGAACACACCAACGGGTCCGGCTGACCCGATCGATCGTCCAGCGCTCAGGGCCGGGTCCAACGCCCAAGGATCGTTCCGTGCGACTCGATCAGCAGCCGGGGCAACAGGTTTGTGGTCACCGCCGCTCCGGCGGTGATGCGTGTTCGGTCCCCGGCGACCAGTGTGGGGGCGAGGGTCAGGCAGAGCTCGTCGAGCCGTCCCGAGGCGGTCAGGTCACCCATGAGATGGGGACCGCCCTCGCACAGGATGTGGCGCAGGCCGCGAAGGGCCAGCGCGTCCAACGCTGCTGGCAAATCGACACTCGCGTCTCCTTCCACGATGACCTGGTTCTCGCCCAAGGTCCGGCGAGCGAGGTCGATGGCTTCGGCGCCGGCCAGCCGACAGGTGATCAACAAGACCTCGCCGGAGTCGGGACGCATCTGTCTCAGCTGGGACGGGATGTCGCCCGAACGGCTGACGATCGCCATGGTGGGGTGTGCTGGTCGACCTTCGCGCAGCTCCAGCCATGGGGCACGGATGCTGGCACGTCGATAGCCCTCGGTACGTGCCGTTCCTGCCCCGACCATGACCACATCCGCCAGCGCTCTCAAGAGTCGGAAGACCTCGCGGTCGGCGCCGGTGTTGATCGAGCTGGAGCGCCCATCATCGCCGGTGGCGGCCCCGTCCAGGGTCGAGACAAAGTTCGCCCTCACCCACGTCTTCTTCTCGGGCAGGTGTGGGTAGGCATAGGCGAGTGCCAACGCTTCCGAGTCCATCGCGCCTTCATGGCCAGGCGTCCAACGGCCGAGATCGTCGTGGGTCAAGAGCACGCGCATGAGAGCCATCCTTGCATCAAAGGGGATTTCCATTCGGCCCAAGAGGTCGCGAAAGCACCGAGGTGATGCCACGATCGGGACATGGCCAAGAACGCGAAGCAGAGCAAGAGCATGTCCGGGAACGCAGTCGGGGAGGGGTCTTTCACCCGAGCGCTGGCGGCCGGCCCGGGATTTGTGCTGGCCGAGCGTGACCCGCGTTCGACGCCGGGGTATGACGGGAACAAGACGGCCGGCGGCGAGTTTCTGGCGAAAACGGCTCCCGAGGTTGCTGATCTGCAAGAGCGGCTGTATGCCGAGTCCAAAGCCGGCGGAAAGGCAGCACTGCTTTTGGTGGTCCAGGGAATGGACACCTCGGGCAAAGGCGGGATCATGCGCCATGTCGTCGGATCGATGGACCCTCAGGGCGTCCAGTACACCGCGTTCAAGGCCCCCACCCAGGAGGAGCTCGAACACCCCTTCCTCTGGCGTATCCGAAATGCATTGCCGGCGCCGGGCAAGGTCGGGGTCTTCGACCGCTCACACTATGAGGACGTGCTGATTGTTCGGGTCCATGACCTGGTACCGCCCGCGACATGGGGCCGTCGCTATGGCCAGATCAACGCGTTCGAGCAGACCGTGAGCAAGGCCGGCACAACCTTCATCAAGGTCATGCTGCACATCTCGAGCGAAGAGCAGAAGGCACGACTGACGCAGCGACTCGAGCGACCGAGCAAGCACTGGAAGTACCAGCCCAGCGACGTGGACGAGCGCGAGCGCTGGCCGGTGTACCAGCGCGCCTACCAGGCGGCCATTGAGAAGTGCTCGACCGAGGACGCTCCGTGGTTCGTGGTTCCGGCGGAACGCAAGTGGTATGCCCGGCTGGCCGTCCAGCAGCTGGTGGTCGAGCACCTGCGGGCAATGGCGCTGGAATGGCCCGTCGCGACTTTTGATGTCGAGGCTGAGAAAGTCCGGTTGGCCGCGACCTAGGCCAGTACCGTTTTGGCCTCGAGTTCTTCTTCGAGGACTGCTTCTGATACTGCCTCGAGAACGACGATGGACCTACCTGCGACCGCGTGCGTGGTTGCGGCCGGCCAGTCTTGCTGGGCTGCGCTCTCGGGTTCGGCCGTGGCGGTGTCCAGCCGGATCCGCCAGGTGATGCCGTACTGCGTGGGCGGCAGCGCGAAGTCGACGGGGTCGCTGTGTGCGTTGAACAGCAACAGAAAGTCAGAGTCAAGGGTGCGCTGTCCGTGTGGATCTGGCTCGGGTATGGCCTGGCCGTTCAGGAAGACCATCAACGTGCGGGCGTAACCGTTGCGCCAGTCCAGCTCGTCCATCTCGGTGCCGTCAGAGGAGAACCACTCGATGTCTCCGAGCTCGCTCTTTCCGCCATGGGTGGCGTCCCCCGCAAGGAAGCGACGGCGACGGAATACGGCATGTTCCTTGCGAAGTGAGACCAGTGCGCTGGTGAAGGCCAGGAGCTGGCTCTCGCCCTTGGCCATGTTCCAGTCGATCCAGGCGACCTCGTTGTCCTGGCAGTAGGCGTTGTTGTTGCCGCGCTGGGTGCGACCGACCTCGTCGCCATGGGCGATCATCGGGACACCCTGGCTGAGCAACAACGTCGTGAGGAAGTTGCGCTGTTGCTGCCTTCGCAGGGCGTTGACGTCGTCGTTGTCGCTCTCGCCCTCGACCCCGCAGTTCCAGGACCGGTTGTGGTTCTCGCCGTCCTTGTTGGTCTCACCGTTGGCGTCGTTGTGCTTGTCGTTGTATGAGACGAGGTCCCGCAGAGTGAAGCCGTCGTGCGCGACGACGAAGTTGATCGAGGCAATCGGGCGTCGAGCCGAATGGGCATACAGGTCACTGGATCCCGTGAGGCGAGAAGCGAACTCGCCCAAGGAGGCGGCCTCGCCGCGCCAGAAGTCACGAACGGTGTCGCGGTACTTGCCATTCCACTCGGTCCACAGCGGCGGGAAGTTGCCGACCTGGTAACCGCCGTCGCCCAGATCCCAGGGCTCGGCGATGAGCTTGACCTGGGAGATCACCGGGTCCTGCTGGATGATGTCGAAGAACGCTGAAAGCCGGTCGACCTCGTGGAACTGACGTGCCAGCGTCGCGGCCAGGTCGAAGCGGAACCCGTCGACGTGCATCTCGGTGACCCAGTAACGAAGCGAGTCCATGATCAGCTGGAGGACGTGGGGGTTACGCATCAGCAGACTGTTGCCGGTGCCTGTGGTGTCGTAGTAGTGCGACTTGTCCTTGTCGACCAGGCGGTAGTAGGCGGCGTTGTCGATGCCACGAAAGGCGATGGTTGGTCCGTTCTCGTTGCCCTCGGCGGTGTGGTTGTAGACCACGTCCAGGATGACCTCGATGTTGGCCTCGTGAAGTGCCTTCACCATGGACTTGAACTCGCTGACCTGCTGACCACGCGATCCGGTTGCCGCGTAAGCCGCGTGGGGAGCCAGGAACCCGATGGTGTTGTAGCCCCAGTAGTTCGTGAGGCCTTTGGCCCGCAGAGAGGTGTCCTGGACGAACTGGTGGACGGGCATCAGCTCGATGGCGGTCACGCCGAGCCGCACGAGGTGGTCGATGATCGCATGATGGCCGATCGCGGCGTATGTTCCCCGAATGTCGTCGGGGACGTCGGGGTGGGTCATGCTCAGGCCCTTGACGTGAGCCTCGTAGATGACGCTGTTGTGGTACTCGTGGCGTGGCGGGCGGTCGTGTCCCCAGTCGAAGAACGGGTTGATCACCACAGAGAGCATGGTGTGGCCCAGCGAGTCGTCCTCATTGATCTCAAGCGGATCGCCGAGCCGATAGGAGAAGAGGGACGGGTCCCCGTCGATCTGGCCGTCCATGGCCTTGGCGTAGGGGTCGAGCAACAACTTTGCCGGGTTGCAACGATGGCCAAGGGAAGGATCCAGAGGACCGTGAACCCGGTAGCCATAGCGTTGGCCGGGCTGGATCGTGGGGACGAAGGCGTGCCAGACGTATCCGTCGACCTCGGTGAGCTCTATCCGGGTCTCGACGCCATCGTCGGCAATAAGGGCGAGCTCGACCTTGCTGGCAACCTCGGAGAAGATCGCGAAGTTCACTCCGCTGCCGTTGAATGTCGCGCCCAGTGGATAGGGGTGGCCCGGCCAGATGTCCATGAGCTCCTTCGTTAGCAATGGTGGGTCGTGCCACCGAGTGCTCCCATTCTGTCCTGACACGCCCTCCATGGGCACATCGGTGGGGCGTGGCTTGTGCCCCGGGGGCGCCTACGCGGCTAACGTATACGGGTGACCTCCGAAGCCCAGGCGACCAAATCGCCCCGTTGCGTGGGGTTTTCGGATCGATGACGGTTAGCTCACTGATTCGTGGCCAGGTTTCACGTATTCCGGGCGCGGTGTCGCTGGCGAGGCTCGCGATGGAGACCATCCGGGTCTGCATGCGCTACCGCGTGACTGGGCTGGCCTCCGAGGCTGGGTTCTTCGCTCTCCTGTCGCTTCCGCCGCTGGTGTTGGGACTCTTCGGCGGGGTCGGCTACATCGGCCCCTGGCTGGGACCGGGCAGGGTGCATCAGATCACGACGGCAATCGAGGACTACGCCTCACGGTTCCTCACTGACGACAGCGTCGCCCAGGTCATCGTGCCGACGTTGGACGATGTCCTGCGCAACGGACGGTTCGAGATCATCTCGTTCGGATTCCTGCTGTCGTTGTGGTCTGGTTCTCGAGCGCTCAACGTGTTCGTTGACACGATCTCGATCATGTACGGACAAAGCGGCGTGCGTGGAATCGTGCATACTCGCGCCCTGAGCTTCTCGCTGTATCTGTTCGCCATGGTCGTCGGAGTTGTCGTGATACCCCTGGTCCTGATCGGACCGTCACTGTTGAGCGAGCTGTTGCCCGAGCGCGTGCAGCTCCTGCGCTTTCTATACTGGCCCGTCGTGGTCACCCTCACCGTGGCCAGCCTGACATCGCTCTTCCACGTCAGCACCCCGAGACGCTCCCCGTGGCTTCGCGACGTGCCGGGGGCGCTCCTCACGTTGTTCATCTGGCTCATGACGTCGTTCTTTCTCCGTCAGACCCTGGGCGCGACCGTCGGCGGTACATCCATCTCCGGGCCCCTGGCCGCTCCGATCGTCGTACTGATCTGGTTGTACTTTCTGGCACTGGCAATCTTGATCGGTGCAGCGCTCAATGCCGCTGCACGCCATCTCTGGTCGGTGCAAGAGCGGATGAGCTCGCGGGCCAGGCTGGCGAGGTGGCTCAAGGGTGAGGCCGCCCGGCGGCGTCCACCAGCCCACGAGAGGCCCTTGACACCGGTCAGGGGAACGGGTGGGGGAGACGCCAGGAGCGGCCAGTTGGACTCTGATCCTTCGGATCGGCTAATGTCTGCACGCACGCACAGCGGGTAGTTTCGCACCGCTTGGCGTCCCCGCGGACATAGCTCAGTTGGTAGAGCGCAACCTTGCCAAGGTTGAGGTCGCCGGTTCGAGCCCGGTTGTCCGCTCGGAGGCTTCAGGCCTTCGCCCAAGCCACACGGCTGCTGGGTGAAGGCTTGAAACCCGCGCGGTGGAGTGGCCGAGAGGCGAGGCAACGGCCTGCAAAGCCGTGTACACGGGTTCAAATCCCGTCTCCACCTCGAGTCATACGACCAACGGGCGATTGGCGCAGCGGTAGCGCGCTTCCCTGACACGGAAGAGGTCACTGGTTCGATCCCAGTATCGCCCACTAGCACGATATGGCCCCTGACCAGCGGAAACGCTGATCAGGGGCCATCGTCTTCTGTTGAGCGTGCGATCTGTGTCCGATAGAAGAGCGGTGCTCCTGTGGCTTCCTACTGCAGCATGGACGACATACGGGAGTTGGCAAGGCCGTCCGTTCGAGGCTGACCAAGGCCCCAGTAGGCGACCCAGGACAAAGCTAGCGCGGGTCCTGGCCCTCGCGGGACTGGCGGCCGTGGGGGCAAGAGTCAGCATGGCGTCAAGCTCATCGGGATGTACCCGGCGCAGACGCGGCCCACGCGGGAGCCAGCCAGCGGGCTACCCGCGGTGACTATCGACGCAACGGCAAGGGCAATTCGGTGTGCCGTGGGCCGTTGGTAGTGTGAACTGCGTGGAAGCGGACACCTATGACCTGTATCGCTCCGCCCAGCGCTTGCTTGAGGAGCGAGAGGCGCCGGCTGCCGTGCCACTGCTGGAGCGGGCATCTCGTCAATTGCCTGATGAGCGCGCGATCCTGCGCCTGCTGGCCTTGGCGTACTACTACTCGGCATCCTTCATCGCCGCCGAGCCGCTCCTGCGGCGCCTAGTTGACGCCGACCCGCTCGATGCGGATTTGCTCCACATGCTCGGGATGACTCTTGAGCTGACCGGCCGACCGGAGCAGGCTCGGCAGTATTACGCCTTGGCCGGACAGCTCATTCCCGCGTACGCAGTGAACTGTCAGGTGTGGGGCGGGGAGCGGGCTCCGGCTGACGCGACCTGCGCGTCGGTGCCAATGACATCGGTCGGCGATAGGGCTGGCGAGCGCGCGGTGAGGGCAGCCCTACCAGCGGATCGACGAACCCTCAGCAATCAGCAAACAACCAAAGATGACTGACCTCGCGTCACATCGACGGCAGAGCTCAGGAGCGCGACACCCCGGCCATATGTGAGTTTTCGGGTTCGGACACCTCTGGAGTCGGTGGTCCAGGCCGCGCGCGGCGTCAACTGTCTTGGGTGCCTGGCAGCAGGACGAATACGAGCCATGCCACGGCGTATGCGCAGATTGCGGTTGGGAGACTGCCAGATCGCGTTGCGCCCCCCGCAGCAGGTCCGCGGCCCGCGCCGGCCCGCACACCACAGGCGAACTGCCGACGCACGCCTGGGCTTCCCGGCTTGGACGGTACTCGCTGTCCCGGATGGGCAAAGTCACGGCGATGACCAGACTCGCCACCAGCGGGATAGCCAACCCACCGACCGCAAAACGACTCGGGCGCCTGACCCCGCTCGTGAGCCCGGCAACGCCGACGCACAGCAGCGCGATGGACAGGTTCAACGCGATCGCGATGGCCGCCCGCGCTGGCGTGCGCTCCACACCGATCATCGTCCCCCAGTTACTGGCGACTTGGAAGACCTTGATGCCTTGGCCGGCGAGGACCATCGCCGCTGCGAGCACGATCCCCGCAGCGACAGCGACCGAAGTGACACCCCGGACGTGGTTGCCTACCAACGTGCCGACGGCCGCCGCGGCCGCGTACGCCGACATCGTCTCTAAGTAGATCCACGGGTCGCTCGCCCCGATCCCACCAGCAAGCGAAGCGGCAATTCCGATGGCCAACCAGGTAACCGCTGTCGCGGCAAGGGCCCACAGGAAGGCCGCGGTCATCGGAAGGAAGGCCGCGAACGTTCCGCGGGAGCTTCCCCGCGCGATCTCGGCCAGTGTCGGGTTGACCCTGCGCGACACGTCATACGCCACGACCGCAGCCAGAAACGGGCAGAAGATCAGGACCGCTCCGGCGCTGTTTCGCATGCCCCAGCCCGCATCAAGCAGCTACGGATGAGAGGACGCGGAAAGCGCCGCGAGGAAGCCACCTATCGTGGCGAAGATCAGCAGGCCCGCGCCGCGCCGCAGCCACAAGAAGAGCGCCCTCACGCGCGGTTCCCTCGGTTTCGGGACACTAACTCGAAAATGGATTGGTGAGCGGGCCGGGTGGGTTATGCGGCGGGTTCGAGGGTGACCCTGTAACCGAGGGCTTCGAGTTGGCGGATGTGGTTGCGCTTCTTACTTTCTGGGTTGGTACGAGAGTCGTAGTAGCCAG
>JBBQUB010000012.1:0-23424 GCA_038212865.1 Actinomycetales bacterium | reverse complement strand
CGGCCTCTGAATCGCCCGAAGTCACCGCGCTCGCCGGCTCGTTCGACCCGCCGTGCCACTGCCTCCGGATCCCGGCCCATCTCGTCCACGCCCCACCGCACGAACTCGAGGCCGCAGTCGCGAATCCGGTCCTCGCGCACTTTCTCCGCAAGGACGACACGGGCGGCGGCCTCCCCGCTGGCGCCGCCCGCATCGAACTCACCCAGGTACTTGCCTGAACCATCGGCTTCGGCCACGACCCCGGCTTCGAGCCAGAGGCCGTCGACCCGACCGAGGAAACGACCGCGTGCGTCGTAGACCGCCACTTGGGGCTCCGGCGGCTCGATCCCCAGTAGCCAGAGTCGAGCAAAGGACCACGACTCGAACCAGTTCTCACGTCTGCCATCCAGAATCGGCAGGGCTCGGTCAGCACTCGTGATGTATGGCCAGCCTCGTTGCCCAGCGCGCACCAGCCCTAGTGATGCCAGCGAGACCGAGCCCGCCCGCAGGGCAGCATCACCTATGGCCACAGCGTCCTGCAGCGGCAGCTCGCGCAGACAGTCAATGACGGTTCGGTCGACGGTCGTCACGGCCAGACCTGCACGGATGTCGAGGTGGGCCTGCGGCAGGGCAGCCGGTTCGAGCCGGAGCAATGTGCCCGGCGTCGCGGTCCGAGCTGAGCCGTCAGTGGTCAAGGCCACCCAGTCCGGTAGATGCCAGGGGATCGGCAGACCGTGCAAGATTGCTGCGCTGTGGTGACTCACGAGGGCTCTTGGCTGCAGGCGCACTGCGGCGTCCACGAGCAGGAGGTGACGGTCGCGGCGACTGGCGTGGCGCCATACGGATTCGGCGACGAATATCCCGCGTGTCAGACGGCGGATATCTCCGTTGCGGACGGCTCGCTCGACAATCCGAGCGGACAGCCCCGCCATCTCGGCCTCGGATAGGTCGAACCCATGGTTCAGGTGACGTAACGCAGCGACGACATCGATCATCAGCCAACTGTTGGGTAGGTCTGCAGGGTCCGGAACCCTGTCGGCGGAAGCCTGTGGACGGTGGGACAACGGCTCGTCCCAATGTGGACAATCTCTTGCACTTCAGCCCTAGGCGCACAGTTGACCGGCCTTCTTGCGCTGAAACAACCGAATCCGGGCCATCGGACGGCGCATTCGGTGGTTTTGGCGCAAGGAGCGGTGGGTCGGGGGAGTAGGGAGAAGAGCGACGGGGGGAAGAAGCACGATTGGCCCGATACCTTGCGGCACCGGGCCGTTCGTGTCGTGTTTTCTGGAAGGCTCAGGCCTGAACGAGCTCGACATCCAGGGCGATCTTGACCTTTTCGCCCACGAGAACGCCGCCGCCTTCGATCGCGACGTTCCAGGACAGACCGAAGTCCTTGCGGTTGATCTCGGTCGTCGCCTCGAAGCCGGCGCGTGTGCCGCCCCACGGGTCAGCGCTGATGCCACCGAAGTCGAGGTCGAAGGTCACGGGCTTGGTGATGCCCTTGATGGTCAGGTCGCCTTCGAGTGAGTGGTTGGTGACCTTGGTGGATTTGAAGGTCATGGCGGGGTTGTTCTCGACGTCGAAGAAGTCGGCCGACTTCAGGTGGGTGTCGCGGTCTGCGCCGTTGGTGTCGACCGATGCGAGCTGCACCGTGGCCTCGACGGTCGAGTCCTCGAAGGGCGCTGCGATATTGACGACGGCGGAGAAGTCCTTGAACTGGCCGCGGACCTTGCTCACCATGAGGTGACGAGCGCTGAAGCCGACCTCACTGTGGGAAGCATCAAGGTTCCAGGTGCCAGGCTTGAGGTCAGACAGATTGCTCATGGTGGTACTCCTTGTTTGTGGTGTTTCGTCACGAGATATGGTGGTTTGTTCTGCCATGACGCTAGCAGGATGAAGTTTATCTTTCAACTAAAGGGCGGTACGATTCATTCCATGACCACTGAGACGACCACTTCGGCGCCGCCGCACTGGCTCGATGCGGACGAGCAGGACGCGTGGCGGGAGTACCTGCGGGCCAGCCGAATGCTTGAAGCCGTCCTGGACCATGAGCTGCAGGCCCACGGACTCCAGCTCACCGAGTACGAGATCATCTCGGTGCTGTCCGAGCAGCCGAACCGACGACTTCGCATGTCCGAGATCGCCGAGCTGGTGGTGCAGTCCCGCAGTCGGTTGACGCACACTGCAGCCCGACTGGAGAAGCGCGGATGGGTGCGTCGCGAGCCCTGCGTGGGGGACCGACGCGGGGTGGAGCTGGTGCTGACCGAGACCGGTCAGGCCGAGATCGCGAGGATGGCGCCCACCCACGTTCGCAGCGTTCGCAGCAACCTTGTGGACCACCTATCTCACGACGACTTCCTCGCCCTTGGCCGCTCCATGGCGGCCGTCAGCCGCGGTATCCGGGGGACGGGGGTCTGCGAGGAGGTTCTGGCGGCGGAGAAACTCGGCTGAGGTTTGCCATACTCAGAGCTCGTGACTGAAAGAATGGCTCACATGACTGCGCCCATGACCCCATACCCGTATGACGCACCCGCCTCCCAAGCACTGCTGACCCGCGCGACCGCGGTCACGCCGGGCGGGGTCAACAGTCCCGTCCGCGCTTTCCGGGCCGTTGGCGGGACGCCGCGTTTCATGGCCAGCGCCGCCGGCCCGTACCTCACCGACGTCGACGGCCGCGAGTATGTCGACCTCGTGTGCTCCTGGGGTCCGATGATCCTAGGACACGCACATCCAGACGTGCTGGCGGCGGTCCAGCGTGCCGCGCTGAAGGGGTTCAGCTTCGGGACGCCGAGCGAGAACGAGGTCGCCCTCGCCGAGGAGATCGTGGCGCGCGTGCAGCCTGTCGAGCAGGTGCGCCTGGTCAACAGTGGCACCGAGGCGACGATGAGCGCCCTTCGCGTGGCCCGAGGATTCACGGGTCGATCCACAGTGGTCAAGTTCGCCGGCTGCTACCACGGACATGTCGACGCCCTCCTGGCATCAGCGGGCAGCGGCCTGGCCACCTTCGCCCTGCCGGACTCTGCTGGTGTCACACCGGCGAGCGCCAGCGAGACGATCGTGTTGCCCTACAACGATGTCGCAGCCCTTGAGGCAGCGTTCGCCGAGCATGGCGACCAGATCGCCGCCGTCGTTACCGAGGCGTGCCCCGGCAATATGGGGATCGTGCCGCCGCTGGCTGGCTTCACCGAAGCCCTCCGCAAGGTGACCACCGCACATGGCGCCCTGCTGATCTCCGATGAGGTGATGACCGGCTTCCGGTGCAGCGCCTCGGGCTGGTACGGACTCGAGGGCCCCTATGACGGTGGCGCACCCGACCTGTTCACCTTCGGAAAGGTGATGGGCGGCGGCTTCCCGACGGCAGCCTTCGGTGGTCGTGCCGACATCATGGCGTTGCTCGCGCCCGACGGGCCCGTCTACCAGGCGGGGACGCTGTCCGGCAACCCCGTGGCCACGGCCGCCGGTCTGGCAACGCTGCAGGGCTGTACCCCGGCCGTCTATGACCGCCTCGGCGTCGTGAGCCGGACGATCGCGGACGCGACGTCCGAGGAGCTCTCGCGGCACGGCATACCGCACGTGGTGCAGTGGGCCGGAAGTATGTTCAGCGTCTTCTTCAGCGAGGGAGCTGTGACCAACTACGACCAGGCCAGAGCTCAACAGGCGCAGGCCTTCCCGGCGTTCTTCCAGTCCATGCTCAGCCAGGGTGTGCACCTGCCCCCAAGCGTTTTCGAGACGTGGTTCGTCAGTGCCGCGCACGACGACGCGGCTGTCGACCGGGTCCTGGCCGCGCTACCCGCGGCGGCGCGAGCCGTGACGGACTCGCTTGTGACGATCTCCTCATGACCAGCATCGCCAGGGACGCCAACCGGACCGTCGTTCACCTGTTGCGCCATGGTGAGGTGCACAATCCCACTGGCGTCCTCTATGGCAGGTTGGTCGACTTCCACCTCTCGGATCTCGGTCGCGAGATGGCCGAGACCGTGTCCGCGCATCTGGCCCTTCACGACGTGACGGTGGTGGTGGCCTCGTCGCTGGACCGGGCGCAGGAGACGGCGGCACCGATCGCCTCTGCCCACGGTCTCTCGATCACTACGGACGACAGGGTGATCGAGGCCGAAAACTACTTCGAGGGCAAGACGTTCGGCGTCGGTGACGGGTCGCTGAGATACCCGAAGCACTGGCCCAAGCTGCTCAATCCCTTCAGGCCGTCCTGGGGTGAGCCCTACGAAGAGATCGCCGAGCGGATGCTCGCGGCCATCGCCGACGCACGCAGCGCGGCCCGGGGTCACGAGGCCGTGATCGTCTCCCACCAGCTGCCGGTCTGGACGGTGCGATCCAAGCTCGAGGGCCGCCGGCTCTGGCACGATCCGCGCAAGCGCGTGTGCTCGCTGGCCTCCCTGACGTCCTTGACCTTCGTAGGCGCTGAGCTCGAGTCGATCGCCTACAGCGAGCCGGCCGTGGCCTTGCTGCCAGGGGCACACAACACGGCCGGCGCATGACCTTGGCCTCATCGATGTTCGGCAGGTCGGTCCTCCCGAAGCTGACTGCCGCCGTCGTCGTGGGGACACTCAGCATCGGTGTCTCGGCATGCAGCTCTGACGCCAACTCCCTTGCGGCGCAGGCTAAGTCTGGCGATGGCAAAGGGTTCGTCTCGGGGGATGGCACCATCGAACGCCTGGCAGTGGATCGGCGGCCGGCCCCGCTCACCTTGAACGGCACCACCTTGGAAGGCGCGCGCTGGCAGGTCGCCGACGCCGCGGACAAGGTCCTGGTCCTGAACGTCTGGGGCTCGTGGTGCGGTCCGTGCGTGGCCGAGATGCCCCATCTGCAACAGGTGTGGTCCCAGGTGTCTTCTGCCGGGAAACCCGTGCAGTTCATGGGAATCAACTACCGCGACGGTGCCGAGACCGCCGAGGCGTTTATGCGCGCCAACAAGATCACCTACCCTTCGCTCGAGGACGACGGTGGGCGCACCCTGCTGGCCTTGCGCGGTAAGGCGAGCGCGACGCCCACCACGCTGGTGCTCGATCGCCGGGGCCGTATCGCCGCGCGGGTCTCGGGGCCGGTGACGGCGGCCACACTGAGCGGGTTGGTCAACGACATCCTCGGCGAGAGCGCGTGATTGCGGACGTCGGCAGCACCATCACGTCGGGGGCACTGCCGGTGGCCGTCCTCGTGGCCGTTGCGGCCGGCTTCGTCTCCTTCGCCTCGCCCTGCGTACTGCCGTTGGTGCCGGGCTTTCTTGGTTATGTCACCGGGCTGTCGGGCGTCTCCCTCGAGCAGCGCAGCCGAGGCAGGCTGATGCTCGGTGCCTCCCTGTTCGTCCTGGGGTTCAGCGCCGTGTTCATCGTCGTCGCGGTGACGGTCTCCGCGGCCGGTGCGGTCCTCAAAGAGCAACAGAGCCTGCTGATGAGGCTCGGTGGCATCATCGTGATCTTGATGGCTGTGGTGTTCCTCGGCATCGGAAGCCAGCGAACGTTCGCGCCCAGGTGGAGACCTGCCGCCGGGTTGGCCGGAGCGCCCCTGCTCGGAATGGTGTTCGGCCTGGGCTGGGCGCCCTGCACCGGGCCGACGTTCGGCGCGATCATGGCGCTCTCGACCGCACTTTCGGGAGATGAGCTGGCCGTCGCGCGAGGCATCGGGCTTGCCTCGGCCTACTCGGCCGGGCTGGGCCTGCCCTTCCTGCTGATCGCCGGCGGCTACTCTCGCGCCGGGCGCGCCTCCCACTGGCTGCGAGAGCACCATCGCGGCATCCAGATCACCGGTGGCGTTCTCCTGCTCATCGTCGGGTTGCTGCTGGTGACCGGGTTGTGGGAGAGCGTGACAACGGCGATGCAGGCCCGACTGGTCGAGCAGTTCAGGACGGTGTTGTGATGGCAGGGGTGTGGCAGTGACCGAGAGCCGCATGGACACCCGTCCGGACGAGAGTGACGTGACCGAGCCAACGCTCGGCATCGTCGGCATGGCGCGGTGGGCCTGGCGGCAGCTGACGAGCATGCGGACCGCGCTGTTCCTGTTGCTGTTGCTGGCAATTGGTGCGGTGCCCGGCTCGATCTGGCCGCAGCGCAACATTGATGCGGGACGAGTGGCGGACTACCTGGCAAGCCACCGGAGCACCGGACCGTGGCTCGACCGTCTCGGCTTCTTCGACGTCTACTCCTCGCCGTGGTTCGCAGCCATCTACCTGCTGTTGTTTGTCTCGCTGGTGGGCTGTGTCGTTCCGCGTTCGCGAATCCACTGGAGGGCGATGCGGGCACAGCCCCCGCGGGCGCCGGCCAGGCTTGGTCGGCTCCCCGAGCATGGCCAGATCGAGGTTGACGGGACGCCGCAGGAGGTGCTCCAGATCGCGCGGGAAGCGCTGCGAGGGAAAACCCTTCTCGCCAGGCATGGTTGGGGCAGGCGCTTTCGAGTCACGGATGACGGACTGTCCCTGAGCGCCGAGAGCGGCTATCTGCGTGAGACGGGCAACCTGGTCTTCCACGTCGCCCTGATCGTCGTCATCGTGGCCATCGCCATCGGGCACCTCTGGGGTTGGCGCGGTGACCGAATCCTCGTTGCAGGCAATGGCTTTTCGAACACGATCTCTGGCTACGACACCTTTGACCCGGGTCCCTGGGTCGACACTGAAGGACTGTCGCCGTTCACAGTTGCCGTCGACCGGATCGACGTCACCTTCGAGGAGAGGGCTGGCGGTGCCCAGCGGGGCGCCCCGCGTGACTTCACCGCATACACGCGCACCCGGACCGGCCCCGCCGCTCCCGAGATCCAGCAGACGCTGAAGGTCAACGGCCCCTTGATGTTCGGCGGGACATCGGTTTTCCTGCTGGGCAACGGCTATGCGCCTGTCATCACCGTTCGGGACGCCCTTGGCCAGGTGCTGCTGCGCGAGGCGACGCCGTTCCTGCCCCAGGACGCCAACTACAAGTCCGTTGGTGCGGTAAAGATCTCTTCCGCCAGTCCGAAACAGCTGGGGTTCTTCGGGTTTTTCCTTCCCTCTCAGTACCTCGACGAAGTGGCCGGCCCGTCGTCGTTCTTTCCCGACCTGTTGAATCCGGCGTTGGTGCTCGGTGTCTACGAGGGCGAGCTGTATCCGCAGGGTCGGCCCCAGTCGGTCTATACCCTCAACACCGAGCGGATGTCGCAGCTCAAGAACACCAAAGGCGAGCCGGTGCGGCTGCTGCTCAAACCGGGGCAGACCAGACAGCTGCCCGATGGCCGCGGGAGCATCACCTTTGACTCGGTCCAGCGCTGGGCAGGGCTGTCGATTCGCTACGACCCGGGCAAGGCTCTGGCGTTGGGCGGCGCGGTCACCGCGCTGGCCGGGTTGATCGCCTCGCTGATGATCCGCCGTCGCCGCATATTTGTGCGCGTCAGACCCGATGGGCGTCGTACGGTGGTGTCCATCGGCGCGTTGGCCAAGGGCGAGGACCCACGGTTGGGCCTGGCCGTCGAGGACCTGCTCAGCACCATCGCGCAACGGAGTACCCCGGCAGGGAGGACCACACTATGACGATCGAGGCACTCGCGCAGTACGCCAACCTGAGCGTCTACTCGGCGATGGCGGTGTTCACCATCGCCATGATCGCGTTCGCCATGGACCTGGCCGGCATGGCGCCCAAGGCAATGGCGCCCAAGGTGATGGCGACGTCGGCACCCGGAGCCCAGAGGGAGCCCGCGCTCGTTGGCGCAGCGCCCCCCGTCAACAGCCCAGACCCTGCGGCTGGGGGCGACGAACCGGACCTGCCGAGGCCGCGCAGGGCAGCCGGAACCGCGATGATGCTGACCCGGCTGGGTGGCCTCCTGCTGATCGCGGCGGCGGCCATGCGAGGTCTGTCCGTCCACCGTCCGCCCCTGGGCAACATGTTCGAGTTCGCGGTCGTGGGCTCCATGTTCGTCATCGTCGTGTTCGTCGCGATCAGCCTGCGTCGCGACGTCCGATGGCTTGGGCTGTTCGTCGTCGGCCCGGTGCTGCTGACCCTCGGTCTGGCGATCACCGTCTTCTACACCGATGCCAGTGAGCTCCTGCCCTCGCTCAAGAGCGTCTGGCTCGTGATCCACGTCACCGTGGCCACATTCTCGGTGGCGCTGTTCACGATCGCCTTCAGCGTGACGATCCTGCACCTGGTCAAGACGTGGCTGGAGGGTCAGGATCCTGACGGCATGTCACACCTGCGGACCAGCGTCAACACTGCGCTGCCCCCCGCGCGGTCATTGGACCGGACGGCATACGGGATCCACGCCGTGGCGTTCCCGCTCTGGACCTTTACGCTCATCGCGGGCGCCATCTGGGCCGAGCAGGCCTGGGGTCACTACTGGAACTGGGATCCGAAGGAGGTGTGGACGTTCGTCATCTGGGTTGTCTACGCCGCCTATCTGCATGCCCGGGCTACGACAGGGTGGTCTTCCCGCTCGGCAAACTATCTTGCGCTGGCCGGTTACGGCGCCATCCTGGTCAACTACATGGTCGTCAACGTGTTCTTCGTCGGCCAACACTCTTACTCAGGGATGTGAGCATGGCGCGCTACTCGGTGTTGCGGTTGCTGATCTTCTTCGGTTTCCTCTGTGCCCTATGGCTTTTGGGTCTGCGCGATGGGAGCGAGCGTTGGTGGTTGCTCGGCATCTCAGCCCTCGGCTCGATGGTGGTTTCCTACTTCGTCCTGCGGGGTCCGCGGGCCGAGTTCAGCGCCAGGATTGCGCGCCGCGTCGAGGAACGTGCCGGGCGGGCCGCACGGGCTCGCGTCGATGAGGTCGATGAGGACACCGAGGCCGGGCAGGAGAGCAATCGCGCCTGAGGCTGTTCAGCCCAGGTGGTGGGCCGCGCCCAGGCCGAAAGCCAGCAGCGTGGCGTAGACCAGCTCGAACCGCCCGGTCCCTGACAGCACGGGGACCAAGTCTCTGCCGATGGCTCCACGCAGGACCCGGCGAACCAAGGGGAACGCCAGCGCGAACGACAGCAACGCGAACAGGGCGCTCGGGTGGATGACGCCGGCCACGAGGACGGCGGCGAACGCTAGGGCCAGCAGCGCGGCATACAGCGTGCGGGTGCGGGTCCCTCCCAAGCGCACCGCCAGGGTCCGCTTTCCGTGCGAATGGTCCGTGGGGATATCGCGCAGGTTGTTGGCGACCAAGATCGCTGAGGCGATGGCGCCCACGCCGATGGCACCAGCGACCGAGTCAAGGCTGAGCGAGTTCGCCTGGGTGTAGGTCGTGCCCAAGGTGGCCACCAGACCGAAGAAGACGAAGACGAAGACCTCGCCCAGTCCTGAGTAGCCGTAAGGCCTTTTGCCGCCGGTGTAGTACCAGGCGGCGGCGATCGAAGCAGCGCCGATCAGGAGCATCACAAAGGCACCGCTGAGTGCGACCAGGGCTAGTCCGAACAGGGCCGCGCTGGCGAACGAGAGGACCGCTGCGAGCTTGACGTTGTCAGGCCTGGCCAGCCCCTGGCCGACGAGCCGTACCGGGCCCACACGTTCATGGTCGGTGCCACGGATGCCGTCGGAATAGTCGTTGGCGTAGTTCACGCCTACCTGAAGGGCCAGTGAGACCAGCAGGGCAAGAAGGGCGAAGCCGGCGTTGGCCCTGTCGAGGGCATAGGCGGCGCCGGTGCCGACCAGAACGGGCGCAACAGCGGCAGGCAGGGTGCGGGGGCGAGCGCCCTCGACCCACTGGGACAACGTGGCCATGGATTTGCTTCTCGCTCAGCTCAGGTGGTGGGGATGGGTGCGCTCACAGGTGACGAAGGCACTCACAGATTGCGAAGAAAGTCCGGATCATCGTCAGGGCCACGTGGCGCCGACGGATAGTTGGGCCCTCGGCGCCTGTCCAGCGGGCCGCGTTGCCGTCCCGTGACGTACCAGGCGATGGCGCCAATCCCGGTCGGGGCGGAAAGAAGGATCAGCAGGATCCAGACGATCTTGGGCAGGTGCTGAATGCGTGCGTCCTCGGTCTGGATCGCGTCGATCACGGCATAGATCGCCATGGCGAGCGGGACGATGACGAGCAGCACCTTTACCATCCCAACCTCCATACCTTCCTTGACCTGTCCGGTACTAATCTTGCCATGCGGTCAGTCGTCGCCGTCGAAGTGCCTCCGGACCGCGGCACGGTCGGGCTTGCCTGGTCCGCGCACTGGGAGCTCGGGCAGGATCGCGAGCCGCCTCGGCAGCGCGTGATCAGGCAGTATGGCGCGCAGCTGGTCGCGCACCTCTGCCAGCGTCGGCGGCGTAGCACCTTCTGTGACGACGATGGCGGCGCTGACGAGCTGGCCCCACTCGGGGTCGGGGCTGCCCACCACCACGGCCTCGGCCACGCTGTCGAGCCTGGTGAGCGCATCCTCGACCAGCCGCGGTGCGACTTTGAGGCCACCGGTGTTGATCAGGTCGTCGATACGTCCGTCGACGACGAGGGCGCCTTGGGTGTCGAGGTGGCCGATGTCGTCGGTCCGGAAGTAAAGCCCTGCATCGCCGACCACGAAAGCCCTTGCGCTCATGGCTGGCTCGTCCAGATAGCCTCTCGCCAGCGTGGCGCCCCCCAGCCGGATCCTGCCGTCGTCTTCGAGCTGCACCATGCTGACGTCAAGGGCGCGACCGTCATAGACGCAGCCGCCAGCTGTCTCGCTCATGCCGTAGGTGGTGACCACGTGGACCCCCGCGCCTCGCGCCTCGGCGAGCAGTCCGGCCGGTGCGGCTGCGCCGCCGAGCAGGACCGCGGCATACCGGGTGAGTGCATGACGGCCCTCGGCGCTGCCGAGCAGCCGGACCAGCTGGGTGGGGACCAGTGCGGTGTAAGCCGTTGCGGCAGAAACGACCTCAGCGGTGGCTCGGGCAAACGCTGCACCGGTGAAACCGTTCGCGAGATCCATCGCGACAGGTGTCGTGCCCGCCATCAACGACCGGACCAGGACCTGGATTCCGGCGATGTGATGGGCGGGTATGGCAAGCAGCCATTGGCCCGGGCCGCCCAGCCGACCATGGGTTGCGTGGGCAGAGGCGCGCAAGGCGTCCCTGGTCAGCATGGCCAGCTTGGGCGGTCCGGTGGAGCCAGAGGTTCCGATCGCCAGCGCAAGGCCTTCGGGAAGGCTGCCTTCGGGCAGACTGCTCGCGTCGTCGCTGAACGGTGGTGGGGCACCGTTCAATCGATATGGCGCCACGGCGGCACCCGAGCCGTCCAGCGCTCGCTCCAGGTCCGCGAGGACGCTGAGTGCAGCAAGACCCGGGGGGACGGGCAGGGGGCGCAAGAGGGGAGCACTCACCCGCCGAGACTATGCGCCGCCCGGGGCGTGAATACTGGCCGGGTGACTGAGACGACGCGACCCTTTGCCGAGACGACCCGACGCGTGGCGGTGGTGACCGGAGCGAGCAGCGGTATCGGGGCTGCGACTGCCAAACGCCTCGCAGCAGAAGGATTCGAGGTCGTCTGCGCGGCGCGTCGCCTCGACCGTGTCGAAGCACTCGCCGCCGAGATCAACGGCCGGGCGATCCGTTGTGATGTGACATCTGCCGCCGATGTGGCCGCGCTGGCGCAGGAGGTCGGTGAACGCTGCGACCTGTTGGTGAACAACGCTGGGGGAGCGCTCGGAGCCGACCCGGTGGCCCACTCCGATCTTGACCAGTGGCGGACGATGTACGAGGTCAATGTCATCGGCGTCGTCGCCGTGACCAAGGCCCTGTTGCCTGCGCTGGTGGCTTCGCACGGACAGATCGTGGTGATGGGGTCGACTGCGGGTCAGGTCGCCTACGAGGGTGGTGGTGGTTATGTCGCAGCCAAGTTCGCCGTCCACTCGGTCGTCGACACCCTGCGGCTCGAGCTCTGGGACCAACCGGTGCGTGTGTGCGAGATCGCCCCAGGCATGGTGCGCTCCGAGGGTTTTGCGCTGACCCGATTCGAGGGCGACCAGGCCAAGGCGGACGCCGTCTATGCCGGGGTGGCAGAGCCGCTGACGTCAGAAGACATCGCCGACTGTGTGGCCTGGGTGGCGACCCGTCCCTCCCACGTCAACATCGACCGGATGACGGTGCGCCCGCGCGCGCAGGCGGCCACCCACAAGGTCCACCGCGTGGGTTAGCTCGCCTTTCAGCAGTAGTAGGGAAAGTGTCCCCCCATGAACGGCTGGGGTTGAAAATTACCGAATCAGGGCCCTGACCTGCGGAAACGTCGTTGATGGTGGTTGGCAACGGTTAGCAATTTCTGAACTTCTTGCGGATTTTCTGCGGTCTGGCTGCGGACTCCGAAGGTGTCCTCGACGAACCCGCACATTGCGCGCGCGTTCACGGATTCTCGCTCGCGTGAACCTCTTGGCCGGGTTCCCACCTTGCAAGGTCCGAGGACCACCGGCAGCCGGCCGCTGACCCGTCAAGGGCCGGACCGAGGAACCTTCCGACGAACTTCACTGCGGACGGGAACGTCGTCAGGCCCTCGCACTTTCGGACGGTCCTGGCCAATAGTGGGTACAGCCGCCCCCAGTGCACTGGCGGGTCGAACAGGGGTTCACCTGTCAGGCCATGGTGAGCCCACTTCTCGCGGATCGCTTTGATGAGCGCGTCACCGTCCACGTCTTGCGACCGAGCGAATACGACGAGGTCGACGAGGTCACGGACCCGGCTCGACGGGCGGTCTCCCGCCGCGCCGTAGGTGGACTGGGTCGCGCAGAGCTTGTCGGCTATGTGGTCGACCACCGGGTACAGGCGCAGAGTCGGTGGGATGAGGCCCCGCAGGTTCAGTGCCGGTGTCGGGGTCTGCACGTCGGGGACGGCGGTCATGAGCGACCCTGTCACGAGGTCCACACCGAACGTGTGGCGCTTCACCGCTCCGCAGTACGCGTCCACGTGTACGCGGTAGCCGTCCACGTGGGGTTGACCTGTACCAACGACGGTCCGCTCGTGTCCGGTGATGATGAACCGGAAGTGGTCACCGAGGTCAACCCCGGCTGCGGATCGGAGGCGCCCCAGGGCGACGTCGATGTCGTCGAGCTCGCCAAGGAGGTCCACGTCCTTTGTCGTACGGGCGTCGTTCACGCGCGCGAGGACGGCAGTGCCACCTTTGAGGACCCACGGGGCGTCAGGGTCGTGGAACACGTGGGCGAGGAAGCGGTCGCTGACAAACTGCCGAAGGAGTGCACCACTGTTGGCACCTCTGGCTGCGGCTTCGGTCTTTGCCCTGTCGGTCGCGGCTGCCCACAGCGCAACACCGTCGCAGTACCCGTCGGCGCTGCTGCTCATCGGTGAGTCCGACTGTCCGGCGCCGGCGGTACTGCTGCCGTGCTGCGTCGCAGCGCAAAGGTCTCACTCAGACCCGTGTCTTTCCCGAAGTCGAGCTTGTCCAGCCCGAACAGCTGCGACACGTTGATCTGCGGGCTGATCGACGCGACCATCTCGGCGATGGCACTGAGGCGACCTGCTGCCAGAAGTTCTTGGCCGGCGGGGCTCTTGGCGAGTTCCCTGGACAGGGCTGCCTGGCTGAGGCCGACGATGTCCAGCAGGTACTCGACCAGTCCGCTGCCGTTCGGTTGATGGTGGCGGCGGGCGAGCGGGTCGAGGTGGGCTGCGAGGACGGCGGGGTCGACGACACCTCGCCGAACGCCTTGTCCAATGATCTGCGCCACGTGTTCGGGGTCATGGCCGGCGCGCAGGAGGTCGGCGATGGTGCGCTCCACGGTCGTCACCGGAAGACCCTCCACGACCGTGACGTCCTGCTCGAGAAGGTCGCCCCGGTGGATGCGGATGCCGCCGCGTGCGGTCTGCTTCCGTTGCGCGAGAGTGAACTCGTGCTGGTCATCGAGGAGGTCACCGAGCTGGTGCAGGCCTGCGGCTGAAGCGTGGGATACCACCCCTGCGGCGATCGGGTTGACCAGTCGCCGCTCAGCTGTCTGTGCAGGGTCCAGCGCCAGCCACGCTGCCCGGAGGCTGAGGTGCTCGTCAGCCGATGATGTAGTGGCGTAGACGCCGCGGCCGACACGCTGCAGCACGCCAGCGTCCGACAGGCGTGCCAGCTGGAGACGGCTGATGCCCTCGTGGGCGGCTTGGGCGGTGGTCAGCAGCCCCCACTGCCCAGCTGCGATGTAGGAAGCCCGCGCCACCACGTTCGTCATCATACTTACATTGTATCATATATTGGATACGAACGGAGTGATGTATCCAAGCGAGTGAGTTTATAAATACTGACTTTGTATCCTATAAGCGATACAAAGTCAGTATGTGATCAGGATCGCGGCAGAGTCGATGCTCTTCATCACCAAGCGCCCGTGCCCTCAGACCTCCGCGCGCCTCTGCTCCCGTCCTGGACCAGGAGCGCACAGAGATCATGGTTGGGCAAACCAGCCCACCGCCCACGCCAGAGCCACCGCTTCAAGCTGGGAGTTGACGCCGAGCTTGGCTAGTACGCAACGGATCTGGCTGCGTACCGTTGCCTCCGACACCACCGCAGCCGTGGCGATGGTCTCGGCCCGTTGGCCCTGCGCCACCGCGGCCAGTACCTCCCGCTCTCTGGGCGTCAGCGCCTCGAACGGAGCGAGGTCCCTGCTGCGGGCGGCGCGGGCAGACCGCAGCTCCGCCATCAGCTCGTAGCGCCGTTCGGTGCTGAGCACTGGCCGGTGCGCCACCACGTCGAGCACGGTCGATAGCAGCTGCTCGAACGGCGCCTGTTTGGACAGGAAGCCGGCCGCGCCCCGCTCCACGGTTTCGGCCAGACGCAGTCGGTCGGTGGTGCCACTGACCACCAGCACGCGTGCCCCCAGGTCGGTCAGTGGCTGCACCAGATCGACGCCGTCGCCAAAAGCGCCCAGGTCCAAGTCAAGCAGGACCACAGTGGGACGTTGGGCGCGCACCTGCTGCAGCAGTGTCGCAGGGCCGAGGAGGTCGGCCACCTGCGCGCGGCACCCTTCGGCGTTCAGCGCGATGACCAGGGTCTGAGCCAGGAGCGCATGATCCTCGATGATGAGGACGTCGGTGCCATCCTTGCAAGGATCTGTTGCCAGGGTGCTGGTGGCCGGCGGCACAGAGAGGCTTCCAGGTATGCCGTCATTGGCCGTTCTCATCGAGGCGGACCGCCGCGCTGGTTAGCCCGTAGCCCCATGCCGACCGGATGCGCCCCCACGCGAACAGGTGTGCACTGGGTGTTGTCCCGATCGGAGGCACGGCGCCGAAGGTGGTTGTCAACGTGTGGGACCTTCTGGATGGGCTGGGATCGGCCAGAGGCCAGGTCGTCGTGCCGCCTGAGTCGGTGCGGGGCCGCAAGGTGTAGGCGTGTGGGAGCGTTGCCGGCCATAAGGACTTGGGCGACCTGAGCGGGCGAATGTGCCCGGTCATCCCGTTTGCCCGCGCCCGGCAATGTGGCCACGAAGCAGCACCCTCCGCCTACGGGAGTGCGAAGTTGCAGGTCACCGTGCATCTGACGGGCGAGCTTCCGTGCGTGATACAGCCCGAGCCCGGAGCCGGGAACACCCTCAGTGTTGGGTCGGTCCCCACGATAGGACCGTTCGAACACTCGGGTGTTTTCGATCTCCGACAACCCCGGTCCCCAGTCGCGGACATCGAGTGCGACCACCCCACCACCGACCCGAGCGGTCAACCGCACCGCGGAGCCCGGGGCGTGCAACCGGACGTTCACGAGCAAGTCCGAGACCAGCGTCGCGATCTCACCCACCCTGCCCCGCACGAAGACGTCAGCAAGATCGGTCGTGACCACCAGTCCCTGCTCGCGCTGGGCCACCACCACGGGCATGACGACAGCCTCGAGGTCGAGGTCCTCAGTGACCTCCGCATCGCCGGGGTCGATGAGATGGTTGAGCCGGCTCAGTTCCTCGCCGACAGCGTCCTCGAGACGCCGCCGCACGGCAGGGTCGAGGCTGTCCTCGTACTTGCGGAGGCTGCCTGTTGCCGCGCGCAGCCCGGCGAGCAGCGAGCGGACCTCGTGCAGCCGTTCGACCTCGTCGGCGCGACGCCGGCTGTCCTCGTCCCGCATGGCGCTCAGGTCCTGCAGCATGCTGGTCATCCCGTCGCTCGAGCTGACGAGAGCCGCTCGCGCCGCCATGGCAGCGCCCACCAGGGCGAAGGCGCCGGCGAGGGCTTTGAGCCCCGGGGCGACCAACAGGGATCCGGACCACAGCCCGACGGATGCGCGGACCACCCCCTCCACCGCGAGGATAAGCAGGACAGCAGGTAGCCACCCCAGGTGCGGTAGGCCGAGCCTGAGCACCTGGGTGCCAGCGACGAGCCAACCCGTCGCAATCAGAGCTGAGAACATCATCTGTGCGGGAACAGGCATCATCGTGCCCGCCATGAGGACAGCGTCGACGACGGGTGTCATCGCCACCAGGGCAAGCAGCGCCATGGGGCCGGCCTCCCGGGTGAGTAGTCTTCGGAACGACGCTGCGTCATTGACCTCGGGTGCGGCTGCGGCGGCAAGCAGCAGCAGGACCGCGAAGGCGGCGCCACCTGTGGTCATCACCGGTCCGAGCCCGGTTTGGCCCACTGCATTTCCGGACACGGCCGTGGCGAAGGCAAGGACGAGCAGGGCCGCGCAGGCGAACCCGACCGAGGTCCGGGCGGCCCAGCGTCCGCTCAGCAGACCGAGACTGGCCGCCCCGAACAGCATCGCGGCCCGCGCGTGCTCCAAAACCGACTCGACCTGGTGCATCCCTGCCCGGGGGATCAGCCACGGCACCACACTGCCGGCCACCAGCACCATGAGGATCATCACAAGGGCCAACGCAACCTGCCGACGCGCGGGAGACTCCACCACGGCCATACTTAGCGGTTGGTGCTTCGGAGCGTCAAGAACCGTGAACAAGCAGTCAACGACGGCTCACGTATTCCGTTTACGATCCCCCCGTGCATAAAGGACCCGCCCCCAACAACCGTAGACTTCGTCTCTGGCGGGGGGGTCCAAGAGGACCGACAGGCAGCAGCAGACCTTGGCTCCACAGTGTGATCCCGTCCTGTGCTGATTGTGGTGATTTGCGATAATGTGACTTAAGTCACAAGAGATTCCAGGCTTGTCCGCGCCACCGACGGTATGACGCGCATGCTGCGGGACCTGAGCTCCCAGCGGGACGAGGACAGCCGGCGCCGCGCCCAATAGCGAGCGACGGCACGAGGTCCGCTTGCCCCTGCTGGCCCGGTGACGACAGCCCCCCAAGAACACTGCGCTGATGATCGCTTGCCACCTCATCAATTCTCGCGCACAGGTTCATCAATTTTGGTGATGTTCGCGGGGGCGGTGCGAAGGATCATTCCCTTCGGCGGACGCACCCGCAGCCGCACCTGGACTCATGCTTCGAAGGACGAATCACCATGGCACGTTCCCGCAAGTTCCTCACCGTAGGCGCATTAGGCGTGGCGGCTGTCGCGCTCCTCGCCGCCACCACAAGCACCACTGGCGCGTACTTCACCGACTCGCACAATGGGGCGGTCAACGCCTCGACCGGTGCCGTCGTGGTCCAGCCCAAGACTGTTCTAAGTTTGAACTTCGCGGGTTTGCTTCCCGGAGTCTTCCAGACCAAAGACCTGACCTACACGGCAGCCGGGAGCGCCGCCGAGGACATCTGGCTCGTATTTCCGACCGATAACGTCCCCTTCCGTGGTGGGAGTGGCAGCGCCGCGCTGGGTCGCTTTGGCCACTTCGCCGTGCAGAGCGCTACAGGCGGCGCGTTCACGTCGTACAACCTGACCAGCGGTAGCAACCCGTGCACCGTTGATGCCAATGGCTACGGCGGGAGCGACGTACAGTCTGACTTCTCTGCGCAAGAGCCTAAGCCCGCATACTGCCCGGTCCCGGATGCGATCCTCCTCAGCAGCAACCTGACCTATGGCCAGACACAAACCTCCACGGTCACCTTCGGGTTCACCAAGTTGTTGAAGTCCGGCCAGAGCTCGGCGCTTGCACAGGTCGTTCCGTTCAAGCTCGTGGCAACACAGCACGGCGTGCTGCCGCGCGACGTGAACAACAGCACCATCACGTTCCCCTAAGTCACCCTCAGGGTCCCTTCGACTCTCGCTCCGCCGACCGGTGGAGGGCCACGGTATAACGTGGCCCACCACCGGTTGGTCGTGAGGGGAAGTCACCTGTGTCGTTCGTCCGCAAGGTCAAGCCCTTCCTGGCGGCAACGCTGCTCTGTGCAATCGCGATCGCGGGAGTCCTGGCATGGCAGGGCGGATATCGCCTCTACGTCGTGCACACCGGTTCGATGACCCCCACCCTCCAGGTCGGTGACGCGGTGCTGGACGGGCCACCCAAGGCCGCCTACCACCCTGGCGAGATCATCACCTTCCGCCACTCGGACCTGACCACCGACCTGGTGACCCACAGTGTCATTGATGTCAAGGGCGGAAAGATTCACACCAAGGGGGATGCCAACCGAACCGCCGACGTGTGGGACATTCGCCCCAACCAGGTCCAGGGCGTCGTCATCAGGAGATTTCCTCGCCTGGGTTATCTCCTCATCTTCCTCAGGCAGCCATGGGGCATCGCCTCCCTCGTCCTCGGCATGCTCGCCCTCGTCTTGCTGTGGCGACTCATCTTTCCAAGCAAGGAGAACGAGGCCTCCTCAGGGTAGACACACTCAGCCCCGCAACCGCCGTGGCGAAAGCCGTCGCAGATTCGGGACGCCATCCGGGCCTTGCGACTCCACAGGGAGCCTTACTCCGAACGCAGCACCGTCCGCAGGGTACTCAGCGCCCTATGGATTGTGCTGGCGCAGGCCAGGCGTAGCCGCTGACCTGCAGTGATGCGCCTATTCAGTAGTAGTAGGGAAACGGGCTCCAGTCGGGGTCACGCTTCTCCAGGAAGGCGTCCCGGCCCTCGACGGCCTCGTCGGTCATATAGGCAAGTCGCGTCGCCTCACCGGCGAACACCTGTTGGCCCATGAGCCCGTCATCGGTCAGGTTGAACGCAAACTTCAGCATCCGTTGCGCGGTGGGGCTCTTGCCGTTGATCTCCCTGGCCATCTGCAGCGCTTCGGCCTCGAGTTCGGCATGGTCGGCCACGATATTGACTGCGCCCATCCGCTGCATGTGCTGCGCGGAGTAGGTACGCCCCAGGAAGAAGATCTCGCGGGCGAACTTCTGGCCCACCATCTTGGCGAGGTAGGCCGATCCGTAGCCCGCGTCGAAGGAACCCACATCGGCGTCGGTCTGCTTGAACCTGGCGTGTTCACGGCTGGCGATCGTCAGGTCACACACGACGTGCAACGAGTGGCCACCGCCTGCCGCCCAGCCGTTCACCACGGCGATGACCACCTTGGGCATCGTGCGGATGAGGCGCTGAACCTCAAGGATGTGCAGGCGCCCTCCAGCGGCCCGAACCCGAGCGGTGTCAACGGTGTCCGCGGTCTCACCGTCAGCGTACTGATAGCCGCTGCGCCCACGGATCCTTTGGTCTCCGCCGGAGCAGAACGCCCGGCCACCGTCCTTCTGGCTTGGCCCGTTGCCGGTTAACAGAACGGTCCCGACATCGGGGGACATGCGTGCGTGGTCCAGGGCGCGATACAGCTCGTCGACGGTGTGCGGCCGGAAGGCGTTGCGCACCTCTGGGCGGTTGAAGGCGATCCGCACGGCGCCGGTGCTGACCGCCCGGTGATAGGTGATGTCGGTGAAGTCGAAGCCTTCCGCGACCGTCCACAAAGTCGGGTCGAAGATCTCGCTCACGCTTGGTTCGCTCACGTGAGCGAGGATAGGCCCATGTCCCTTCGTTGGTACTCCGTCGTCATCGACTCTCACGACATCGCCGCCCAGGCACGATGGTGGGCAGGCGTCCTCGACTGGCAGATCGTCTTTGAGGCCGACGACGAGGTCGCCATCGCGCCCAGGCACGTGACTGAGGAGACGTTGCGGACCACGCCCTGGGAGCAGGTCGGCCCGGGCCTGATTTTCGTGCCCGTGCCGGAGGGCAAGGCGGTCAAGAACCGCCTGCACATAGACCTCGCCCCACAGCTTGACGACGACCAGGGCGCGATGACCGACTCGCTTATTGCGGCGGGGGCGACGCGGGTCAACGTCGGACAGAACGACGACGAGGTCACCTGGGTCGTCCTGGCTGACCCCGAAGGCAACGAGTTCTGCGTGCTGTCCCCGCGCGCACAATGACGTCTGGCTCGGTGAACGCGACGTCGGCACTGCCTCCGTTGTCCGAGCTGCTGGACGGGCTGCTGGTGGTCAGCATTCCGATGCGGGTCCGGTTCCGGGGAGTGACCTCACGAGAGGCCGTGCTGCTCCACGGCCCCCACGGCTGGGGCGAGTTCGCGCCCTTCCCCGAGTACGACGACCTCGAGTCCTCCCGCTGGCTGGCCGCCGCCATCGAGGCCGGGTGGTTGGGCTGGCCCGACCCGGTCCGCGAGTCGGTTCCGGTCAACGCCACGGTGCCCGCCGTGTCTGCGTCCGATGTCGCCCGAACCCTCCAGCGGTATGACGGGTGCACGACGGCCAAGGTCAAGGTCGCCGAGGGCGGACAGACGCTCCAGAACGATATCGACCGTGTTGCCGCCGTCCGGGATGCGATGGGGCCGCAGGCGCGGATCCGCGTGGATGCCAACGGCGGCTGGACAGTCCCGGAGGCGACGGACGCGCTGAGGCGACTCGCGTCATACGGGCTGGAGTATGCCGAGCAGCCCTGTGCCAGCGTTGAAGAAATGAGCTCGTTACGTGTTCGTCTGGCACACAACGGCATTGACGTTCAGGTGGCGGCCGATGAGTCCATTCGGAGAGCCTCGGACCCGATGCGGGTGGTCCGCGAGGAGGCCGCCGACATCATCGTGGTGAAGGTGGCTCCGCTCGGTGGGGTGCGGGCGGCGCTAGCCGTTGCGCAGGAGTGCGCACTGCCGACGGTCGTCTCCAGCGCCCTGGATACGAGCGTTGGCATCCGCGCTGGGATGGCTCTGGCCGCGGCCCTGCCCGAGCTGCCGTTTGCCTGCGGACTCGGCACCCTCGAGCTGATGGTCGGCGACGTCACGGAAGACTCGCTCGTGCCATTGGCCGGCTCGATTGCGTTGCGGGACCTCACGGTTGACCAGGGGTTGCTCGACCGCTGGCAGGCGCCCCCGGACCGTCAAACCTGGTGGCGTGAGCGGGTGATTCGCTGCCATCCGCTAGTGGCCGGCTCGCGACCTTAGGGCGCCAAGGGGTTCAACAGCCGCAGTCCCTCGTAACGCGCGAACCCGCGGTCAGCACTCACCCATGTCGCCCCCTGTTCCAGGGCCAGTGCCGCGAGATAGGCATCCGGGATGTCATTGCCTCGTAGCCGGTGCTGTGACACGAGGGCGTGGAAGATTCCCCAATGGCGTTCGCCTGGTCTCACCCTCATGGCGGCGGGCGCATCCAGGAGCGCGTCGCAGAACGACAGGGCCTCGGTGGGGGTCGCCGGGTCCTGGTAGATGCGGTGGTTGGTGACCAGCCGCAGCACGCTTGCCAATACCTGCTCCGGCAGCCCCACGGGCTCTGGCCCGCTCAGGGCATGGTCCAGCCAGTCCTTGGACTCCTCGTGCCCTGGGCTCTCACGCACGAAGGCGTAGACACACACGTTGACGTCAAGCAGGAGCACGGGGCTCCTCGTGGCTGAGCTCGTCGTGACGGAGCTCGTTGTCGCCCAGCAGCTCGGCGATCTGTTCCTTGTCCTCCAGATCGACCCCCGGCTGCAGGCCGGTGCCGCCATGGGTGGGGAGGGACACGGCCCCCGTGGTCGACCGAGGGTCGTCAGCTCGGGCCAGCATCTGACGCAACGCGTCCTCGAACACCGAGCCGATGGTGCGATGAGTGCGGGCCGCGACAGCCTTTGCCTCACTCAGGAGGTGGTCGTCGATCGTCAGCGTGGTTCGCATTGCTGCATCATAACATCAACACATCGCATCATGATGCGATGGCTTTCTCGATGAGAGCTGAGTCAAGCCGTGCGGACGACCAGGCACACCTGGTGGCCGGCGATACGGGTGAGTACCAACGTCATCTCGACCGATCCAGAAAGGCGCAGCTGACGACGCAGGGCATCAGCGTCGAGGACTATGCCGCGCTTCTTGATGGTCAGGCGGCCGACGTCGCGATCGCGCAGCCAAGCGCGTAGAGCCTTGACGTTCAACGGCATTGACTCGGTCACAGCGAACCGCCGGGCATAGCCGACGTCCACACATTTGTTGGAGGTCACGTACCCCACGCCTGAGTCGAGCTCGAGGCCGTCGACCAGGGAGGTCAGCGCCCCGGTCAGTCCGGCCCGGATCACCGCCCGATCGGGTTCGTACAACCAGGCGCCGACCTGTGCCAACGACGACGCCACCGGGATGGCGCGACCGGCAGAGTCTGCGTCGGCCTCACGAACGATCCACGACTGCCCGGCAGAACCGATCACTAACGCTGAGCGACCAACGCTGGTCACCAGCGGACCCCACCAGATCGCGCACTCCAGGACCTCCCCGGCAAAGGATGTCCACTGCGCCTCGGTCCCGGCCGGGATAGCGCCGTGAGGGAACGATGGTGAGAGCTTGGCTCCGGTCGCCGGCAGCGACTGCGCGATGGACTGCACCGTGGACCACGAAGGAGAGATGGCGTCAAGGCTGAAGACCCGCCTGGTCCGGCCGCTGGCGTCCGTGGCGCCGGGCGTGCGTCTGGCCGGGTCGAGCCATGCACCGGTATGCCGGGCGCCCTCACCCTTGGGCAACCGGGTCTCTTTCACCGTTCCGACGGACGCCGAGGCGCCCGGCCAGTGCCGCAGGTTGGCGCCGGCCAGGATCGCGGTTACCTCATCGGCGTCGACGGCACTGACCTTGAGGTCCAGCCCGGCGATGGCCATGGCATCGGCGCCGATGCCGCAGCCGAGGTCGAACACCTGACGCAACCCGGCCGCGCGGAACCGCCCCGCATGCCTGGCGGCGATCTCCAACCTGGTGGCCTGTTCCAGACCGTCGGAGGTGAACAACATCCCGGCGGCGAACTCGCCGAACTTCTCGCGACCCTTGGCCCGCAGCCGGGACTGGGTCAACGCCGCGGCCACCAGATCGACATCGAACCCGGCGGCCCGCAGGCCTTCGGCCAGCGACATCGCGAGGGACTCGTCATACGGTGGCAGCGACTGCAACAGCCCCCAGCCCTCGCCCGAGACCAGTTTCTTCACCGCGGCGAGGTCCATGCCGGACATCCTCCACCATCCAGCCCTCGGGTAAGGACGTCGTTTCTGGCACTCAAGTTGACCGAGTGCTAACCGACGCCTAGATTCTGATTAGCACTCGCCATGTGCAAGTGCCAACCGCGAGCAGTGAGCAGGTCGACCCCCGCGACGGCGGCCAGCGCATCAATCGCACCAGATCAATCGCACCAGAGGTCGCATCAGCGATCTTTCCTGTCCATCTTCGACATCCCAAAGGGGAGGTCACACCGTGTCGGTTTCCATCAAGCCGCTCGAAGACCGCATCGTCGTCAAGTCCAGCGAGGCCGAGCAGACCACTGCTTCAGGCCTCGTGATCCCGGACACCGC
>JBBQUB010000011.1:0-23782 GCA_038212865.1 Actinomycetales bacterium | reverse complement strand
CGGACGGGCTGGCGTTGCTGTCGGCCGGTTCGGGCGCGGCAGACACAGTGGCCGTGCTCACCTCAGCGGACGAGGGCCGCGATGACCGTCAGCTCGGCGTGGTGTGCGCCACGGGTCAGAGCACCTTCACGGGACCAGGCTGCATGCTCTGGGCAGGTGGCGTCACGGGGGGCGATGCCGAAAGCGGCTATGCGATCCAGGGAAACATCCTGGTGGGCGAGCGGGTCGTCCTGGACATGGAGCAGGCGTGGCTCGATCACCCCGAGCTCCCGCTGGCCCCCAGATTGATACAGGCACTGGTGGCTGGTGACGACGCAGGTGGCGACAAAAGGGGCCGGCAGTCCGCTGCCCTGTATGCCGTCGCCCCCGGCGCAGGGTACGACCACTGCGGCGTCGTCGCAGACCTGCGGGTCGACAATCATCCCGCGGCTCCCCAGGAGCTGGCCCGGCTGTTGGACCTGCACGACCTCTACTTCGGCTCCCCCGGCACAGTGCTGCTGCTGGAAGGTCCCCTGGCAGACGAGGTTCGCCATCACCTCCGGGTTCTGGGTCGAAGTCAGCCCGACCTGCGCGATGCGTTGGAGGACTGGGCGGGTGAGGCCAACTTCGAGATGCGGATGACTCCCGAGGGGATCGACAGCCGGGTGCTCCAGGCCCTGCGCGAGGCTGACGCGTGAGCCAGCAGAACGGGGGTGGGGTCGCGACACCCAAAGGTGTCGTCCTTGCCGTGGATGCCGGAACCACGGGCGTGACGGCGCTGCTGGTCACCGAGGAAGCCGAGGTCCTGTCCCGTGGCTACTCCGAGTTCGCACAGCACTTCCCCCGCCCGGGGTGGGTCGAGCACGCGGCTGAGGAAATTTGGCAGGCCACGCTGACGGCCGCGCAGACCGCCCTGGACGCCGCTCCCGGCGCGGTGGTATGGGCTGTGGGTATCACCAACCAGCGCGAGACCGCGATCCTGTGGGACCGCCATACGTTGGCCGCGCCGCGGCGCGCGATCGTCTGGCAGGACCGGCGCACCTCAGCGATCTGCGACCGACTGGAGTCAGCCGGTCATGGTCCGCGCGTCACCGAGCTGACCGGTTTGCGGCTCGACCCCTACTTCACCGGGACCAAGCTGACCTGGCTGCGCGAGAACGACCCTCGGTCGTGGGCTGGCGTCACGTCCGGGCAGGTGGCCGTCGGCACCGTCGACTCCTACCTCGTCGCGCGGATGAGCAGCGGCGCAGCCCACGTCACCGATGCCTCGAACGCCTCCCGAACCCTGCTGTATGACGTGCAGCAGGGGGCGTGGTCGGCCGAGCTCTGCGATCTGCTGGGGGTTCCTCTTGCCGCACTGCCCGATGTAGTGGCCAACTGGGGCGAGGTCGCTCGCACCGACCCGGCGGCCTTCCTAGGCATCGACGCGCCCATCTCGGGGATGGCAGGGGACCAGCAGGCAGCCCTGTTCGGGCAAGCCTGCTTCGGGGCGGGCGAGGCCAAGTGCACCTACGGGACCGGATCGTTCATCCTTGTCAACACGGGAAAGACCCTGCAACGCAGCGATGCCGGGCTGTTGTCAACGGTCGCTTGGCAAGCTCCCGACGGCAACCTGACCTATGCCCTGGAGGGCGCGATCTTCGTCACGGGTGCTGCGATCCAGTGGCTGCGTGATGGCCTCCAGATCATCGGGTCGGCCGCCGAGACCGCGGCCATCGCCAGCACCGTCACCAGCGCCCAGGGCGTGGTGTTCGTCCCCGCGCTGACCGGACTGGGCGCGCCGCACTGGGATCCGCAAGCTCGGGGCACGATCCACGGGATCACCCGGGGCACCACCCGCGCACACCTGGTACGGGCGACCCTGGAGGCTATCTGCTTCGAGGTAAGGGACGTTTTCGACACCATCGAGACACCGGTTCCGGTGCTTCGCGTTGACGGCGGCGGCAGCGAAAACCCTTTCCTCATGCAGCTGCAGGCCGATCAACTCGGAGTGCCCGTGGAACGCCCCAGGATCGCGGACACCACCGGTTTGGGCGCGGCGTTCATGGCCGGCCTTGGCACTGGTGTGTGGTCCAGCCAGGAGGAGATCGCCTCGACCTGGGCCTTGGAACGCCGGTTCGAACCCACCCACGGCGCACGAGAGGCGACCGCCGCGGCATACGCGCAGTGGTTGAAGGCAGTGGAACGCAGCAAGGCGTGGGAGGAACAGCCGGTCCCTCTCCACTGACCCTGATGCGGACCCGCACAGGTCGGTTTCGGTCCCATCATCCGTTGCCCGGCCGGGGGTCGCGGAGGATGATGAAACTCGCGCTGGCGCATCTGCACGTGCCCGAGATGGCGTGAGCAGAACACCGTCCACAGATCGGTGGATCCGTGCCGAACCGCTGATAACGGCGTACCTTCGAACCAGCCCAACCCACCAACGGTTGAACCAGGGAGCATCATGGCCGACAAGTCGCCCCGACAGCACATGTCCAAGCAGGCAGGCAAGTCCCTCAAGGAGAAACGCGCCGAGAAGCACGCCAAGGCGCAGGGCAACAACAAGAACGAGATCGTGCCGCCCAAGAAGCACTGACTCTCGCAAGGGCCATCTGTTGATCCGAGTTCGGACCGTTGGGCCGGTGGCCTGGCTGTTGGGTTGGTGGCCTGACCACCTCGCGTAGCAGCAGTTGCCGCGGCCTGCTTAGGATGGGCGGTCGTATGCGCCCCCCACGTAACCCCTTCGGATCCCTGCCGCCCGAGGTGGCGGTCCTCACCGCCGTGGCGTTCTCGGTTGCCCTTGGCTTCGGGATCGTGGCGCCGGCGATCCCTCTGTTCGCCAAGGACTTCGGCGTCAGCAACTTCGCCGCGGGCGCGGTCATCTCAGTGTTCGCCTTGGTGCGCTTTGTCTCGGCTCCGTTTGCCGGCCGACTGGTAAACCGTCTCGGGGAGCGCGTCGTGCTGGCCACCGGGATCGGCATCGTCGGTGTGTCCAGCCTGCTGGCAGGGCTGTCCGGCAGCTACAGCCAGTTGCTCCTGCTGCGAGGGATCGGTGGCTTCGGCTCGGCGATGTTCACCGTCTCGTCCTTTGCTTTGCTGTTGCGCGTCGTCGCACCCAACCAGCGCGGCCGGGCGGCTGGCACCTACCAGACGGGGTTCCTGCTGGGGGCTATCGCCGGCCCCGCCTTCGGCGGTCCGCTGACGGCGTGGTCCCTGCGCGCGCCGTTCTTCGTCTATGCGATCACCTTGCTGGTGGCCGGTGGCGTGGCCACGGTGTTCCTCGCCCGGACGGCGCTGCGCGAGCACGAGGTCGTCGCGGGCACCGCAGACCATGCGCCAACACCGCTCGGGACCGCGCTGCGCAGCTCCGCCTACCGGGCAGCGGTGGCGAACAACTTCGCGGTCGGCTGGGCGATCTTTGGCGTCCGTTCGTCGCTCATCCCGCTCTTCGTCGTCGAAGGTCTGCGCCTGGGTCCGGCCTGGACCGGCGCCGGGCTGGCGCTCTCCGCCGTGGTGCAGGCACTGGTGCTCATCCCGGCCGGTCGCATGGCCGACACCCGCGGACGAAGGCCCTTCCTTCGCGCGGGGGCCGCGTTCTCTCTGGTGGCCGGCGTCGCGATGGCATTCGCCGGTGGCGCACCGCTCTTCATGGTCGGAATGGCCATGTACGGCACAGGCTCGGCGCTGCTTGGAGTGTCCTCAGCCGCAATCGTGGGCGACGTCATCGGCGGACGCGGTGGTACGCCGGTCGCTGCCTTCCAGATGGCCTCGGACGCAGGTGCCTTCTTGGGCCCGCTCGTCGCCGGGCTACTCGCAGACGCGGCGTCTTTCGAAGTGGCCTTCCTGGCGACCGCTGCTGTCTCCGGACTCGCCTTGGCCACGACCTTCGTCATGCCCGAAACCCACCGGCACGAACGGATCGCCTGACCGTCACGTCCGCACCGGTCATACCCCGACAAGATCGGAGCGGACCACGGCCAGCCGTTCATAGGAGGCCAAGACCTCACCCTGGTCATCGGCGAGGTGGCGAACCAGGATATGGCTGTACCCAAGATCACCGAGGGCGGCAAAGGCCTGACCGACCTCACCCCTACCACCGACCACCAACGCCTCAGGCGGCATGCCCCGGTAACCCTGCGCAACGATCGGGTCCGCGACCCTCCAGGCGTCGGAACGATCCTCACCAACATGAATGTCGCGTCTGATAGCTGTCACGCCGACCGGTCGGTCGTGTGCGGCGCAGCTCGCTCGGTACTGCTCGATCTGATCAGCTGCCTCCGCCGGCGTCAGCCCGGGTGCGGCGATCCAGCCGTCCCCGAGCCGAGCCGCGCGGTCAATGGCTGCCGGCGCGGAGGCGCCGATCCACAGGTCAACCGGCTCGGGTGGGAGCGGTCCGCTGCGGGCGGCCCGGATGGGCAGTGGTTCGTCCGTAGTGATCTCCTCGCCCGCGAGCAGACGCCGCAGCACTTCCAGGGTCGCCTCGAACCGTGCCACCCGCCCTCGCAAGGGAACCCCCATACCGGCGAACTGGTCGTCGCCACCTCCCAGGGCGCACTGCAGGATGAATCGTCCCTCGGTCAGCGAGGCGAGCGTGCCCACCTGTTCGGCCAGGAGCACTGGGTGCCAGAGCGGCAGGAGAAAGAGCGCACCGGCCGGGCGGTCGCCCCACTCGGCCATGAGCCTGCCCAGCATCGGAACGCTTTGGTAGTAAGCGCCACCGGTCGAATGGTGCTCGCCGAGGAACAAAGACTCCAGACCGGCATCTCGCGCAGCCCGCACCCGCTCGACCATCCATCGTGCGCCGACCCGCATGTTGACGACACCATAACCACTGCGTTCAGAGACCCCGATATGCATGAAGCTATTATCTCGGCCTTCCCGAAAACAGCCGATGGTGCGCACGATGTTCCGGAATAGCGTTCCCGCACTGAGCATCCAGACGGACCAGTGGCAAGCATCAAGACACGGACAACCCACCTGACACAACTCGACCTCGGACCGTACGCCGAGGTCCTCGTTGGGCTGCACCATCTGGCCATCTCCGCCGAGCCCAGATGGTGGGTCGGCTCAAGGACAACCTGACTCGGGCCGGCGCGAACTTCCAGGAGGAGAGGGGGACCTCGGTGTCCTTCCGCGACCCCGACGGTGCCCGCGTCGAGCTGATCGCCGTTCCACTCGGGGAGATGTACGGGACGGTGGTGCTCTGAACAGGGCAATTCCGGCTGCTCAACCTCAGGGACGGTGCGGTCAGTCAGGCAAACCTAGGACGGCACCCCGTAGATCAGGTCGGGATGTCCAGGCCCTTGGCGATCGCGAATCGGACCAGCTCCACACGATTGTGCATCTGCAGCTTGATGAGCGTGTTCTGGACGTGGTTCTGCACCGTCCGGTGTGAGATGAACAGGTGGACACCGATCTGCTTGTAGGACATGCCGGTCGCCACCAGCTTGAGCACCTCAACCTCTCGGCCGGTCAGCTCGGGCACCTCGCCACCGTTCTTGCGCTGCGACTCGGCAGCCAGTCTGCGGAACTCCCCCAGAACGAGCCCGGCCAGACCAGGAGTGAACACGGCCTTGCCCAGCGCCGTCGCACGGACCGCGTCGAGGAACTCCTCACGACCTGCGGACTTCAGCAGATAGCCGGTCGCGCCGACCTTGACCGCTTCGAGGACGTCGCGTTGTTCGGCGCTCGCCGACAGGATCAGCACCCTGGTCGGGACCTGCGCCTTGACGATCGCCGCACACACCTGGTCGCCGCGTAGTCCGGGGAGGTTGAGGTCCAGCACCAGCACATCGGGCCGCGTGGCCAAGGTGCGATTCACAGCGCTGTAACCGTCGGCAGCGGTGGCCACGACGTTGAACCCGGCTTCGGTAAGGTCGCGCGCCACGGCATCGCGCCACATCGGGTGGTCGTCAGCCACGACCACGCTGACGGTGGTGACGTCCAGGACAT
Source organism: Actinomycetales bacterium (assembly GCA_038212865.1). Classification (GTDB taxonomy): domain Bacteria; phylum Actinomycetota; class Actinomycetes; order Actinomycetales; family Dermatophilaceae; genus UBA4719. The sequence continues at coordinate 17,872 of JBBQUB010000011.1, read as the reverse complement.
CGTCCACGATGGTCTCTGCCGGTTCGGTCATGTCAGACTCCCCTTCTTTGAGACGGTGAGCTCGAGGCACATTCCGGCACCGGGCCGCGACTCGATGACGGCAGTGCCCCCGAGATCGCTCATCCGCCCCTGGATGCTGTGGGCCACCCCCATGCGGCCGCTCTCGGCAGCCTCGGCCAGCCTGCCCGCGAGGACACCAACACCGTTGTCGCGGATGGTCACGGTGACTTCATCGCCGGCATCCTCGATCAGCACCCAGGCCTGCGCATCGGGCCCGGCGTGACGGCGGACGTTGTCCAGCGCGGCCCTGACAGCCGCCGCCAGCTCGTCGGCAATCGGTCGAGACATGAACACCGGTTCCGCGGGCGGTATGACATTGACTGTCCCGTCTGCATAGCGGCCGAGCAGGAGCCGCAGATCCACCTCGCCGCCGACCGTGGCATCCAGCTGGGGTGCCGAGACACCACTGACCAGCGCTCTGAGCAGCCGTTCCTGATCGGCGGCCATCGCAGCGAGCTCACGAGACTCGCCGCCCATGTCGAAGCCACGACGGTGGATGTAGGCAAGGGTCTGCAGCACGCCATCGTGGACCGTGCGCGCCAACCGTTCGCGCTCGCGCACCTCTGCCTGGACCCTCATCGCCTCGCGCAGGGCTGCATGCCCTTCGCGGGACAGGTCTGCGCAGTAGCCGATACATCCACCGAGCAACACCAGGATCACGATGTTGTTGATGGTGTTCTCGGTGGCTACGCCGACCTCGATAATGTCCACCAAGCCCACGAGGACCGCCGAGAGCATCCCGGCACGCCAACCCTTGAGCACGGCCCAAGCCACCACCGCTGCGGCCGGCCACAACCCGGGCAGTGTCTTGGCCCCGCCGACGATCACCTCCGGGGTATCCACCAGGCGGGTGCTCAGGATCGCTGCGCAGGCAAGTGCCAGCTCGAGGCCGACCACGCTGGTGTTCCGGGTGCGATAGACGACCATGCTCATCGTCCAGGCACCGAGAACGCCAAGCACGACCCAGGCCAGCCAAGGCCGGGCGAAGTCCTCCTGACGAAGAAAGGCGGAGTAGACGGCATACAGCCAGGCGATGGGTCGAAGGACGTCAACGCCCTGCCACATCGCGGTGACCACCGTCGGACCTGACTCTGCGCCGTCGCGCGCCCCGGTGCTGGAGAACCTCACGGGCTAGCTGGCCGCGCGCTCGTCGCCCTGCACCGTCGGCGGGCGACCATCGGTGTCCGAAGCCGATCCGGATGGCTGAGCTGAGTCATCGCTCTCGAGCGTGGCTCCATCTCCCTTGACGGCCCAGTCGAACTTCTCGAATCTGTCGACGGCGTCGTGCTGCAGCTCCTTGGCCCTGGCTTTGGCTGCGGCGAGGAGGCGGTTCTTCATCGAGGTGGCGTACATGTCGACGTATTCCTGACGCGACAGGAGCATGACCTCATACATGATCTCGTCAGTGATGGAGCGCAGTACAAACCTGTTCTCCTCCATGCCCTCATAGCGGGAAAAGTCCAATGGCTTGCCGATGCGCACACCGATGCGCATGATCTTGGGGACTCGCTTGCCGGTCGGCTGTGCCTTGTCGGTGCCGATCATGGCCACTGGCAACACGGGACAACCTGCCTCAAGCGCCATTCGGGCCACTCCGGTGCGTCCGCGATAGAGCCGGCCGTCTGGTGAGCGCGTGCCTTCGGGGTAGATACCGAGCATCTCGCCGCGACGCAGCACTTTCATACCGCTTCTGATCGCCGCCTCACCTGCCATCCCACCGGATCGGTCGACCGGCAGCTGGCCGGCTCCCTTGAAGAAAGCTGCGGTTGCGCGACCCTTGAAGCCGCGGCCGGTGAAGTAGTCAGACTTGGCCAGGAAGGTGACCCGACGCGGCACGACGAGCGGCAGGAAGAAGGAGTCGGAGAAGGAGAGATGGTTGCTGGCGAAGATGGCAGCGCCCTGCGCTGGTATGTTCTCCTGGCCCTCGACCCACGGACGGAACAGCACCCTCAGGATCGGTCCGAGGATGAGTGTCTTGAGCACCCAGTAAAACAACCCGGACCACCTCCACCATGTGAGACACCAGACACATCCCCGACCCGTGAACTCTACGACACTATGCGCCGCACGACGCGCCGTGCGAGGATTCTGGTCCAAGGATCAGCGCAGCTCTGTCGACGACCCAGGAGTGAATCTGTGGCCATTCTGCCCGGTGCCGAACCGTTCAACCATGACGGATCCGACGTCGGGGTCCTGCTCTGCCACGGCTTCACCGGGACGCCGCAGAGCCTGCGCCCTTGGGCCGAGTACCTCGCCGAGAGGGGCTACTCGGTGCGCCTCCCCCTCCTCCCGGGACATGGCACAACCTGGCAGGAGATGAACCACACCCGCTGGGAGGACTGGTATGCCTGTGTCGACACCGCGTTCCGCCAGCTGCACGAAGCCTCCGAACGCGTCGTGGTCTGCGGCTTGTCCATGGGAGGCGCACTGGCCTTGCAGCTGGCCCAGGGGCACGGCCCACGGATCAGCGGGCTCGTCCTGGTGAACCCCGCGGTCAAGTTCGATGACCCCCGCACGCTCTTGCTCCCAGTGCTGAAGCACGTGGTGGGGTCATTGGGAGCAATCGGCAACGACGTCAAAAAGGAGGGTGTCACCGAGCTCGCCTACACCCGCACCCCCTTGAAGGCCGCACACTCCCAGCTGGCCGCATGGCAGTCGGTCGTTCGGGACCTACCAGAGGTCACGCAGCCGGTGCTCCTGCTGCGCTCACCCCAGGACCATGTCGTGCCTGCTTCGAGCTCTGCGCTGATCCTGTCCAGGATCTCAAGTCGAGATGTCACGGAGGTTCTGCTCGAGGACTCGTATCACGTTGCCACCCTTGACAATGATGCTCCGCGAATCTTTGACGAGTCCGCCAAGTTCATTGAGCGCACCACGCAGACATGAATGATCCCGACCCCAGGCACACGTCCGACGGGTTCGACCATGATGCGATTTTTGCCGACATCGTGGCCCACCTGAACGACGAAGAAGCCAAGCCTGACGACGTTGCACCGCCCTGGGCGGATGGTGAAGCCACTGACAGCGAGGCGGCTGACGTGCCTGCAGCCGATCCGCCACCCGATGTGGATCGCTCGCACATCGACCAGGCGCCGGGGTTAACCTCACCCGAGCCCGCTCAAACACTTCCGACTCCGCAGCTCTGGCGGGCCTATGAAGTCGCTGACGACTACGAGGAGCACTTCGAGCCGCCCCCGGTTGCGCCGCTGCCTGTCGGTGACCTGCAGTTCTGGGCCATCATTGCCGGCATGGTCGGCGGGCCCTTGCTGCTGCTCTACCTCGTGCTCTTTGATCGTGAAGGCAGCGGACTCTGGATCCTCGCGGCCATCGCCATGTCGGTGGGCGGGTTCGCTCTGCTGGTCTTGCGGCTGCCTGGCAACCAGGGGGACGACGACGGGGCCCGCCTCTGACATCGGCTGGCCCGGTCGCCTCAGACCTGGTCGCCTCACACCCGGTCGCCGCAGACCCGGTCGCCTCGGACCCGGTCGCCGCAGACCCGGTCGTCGCAGAACGAGTCAGCCTGCCCAGAACAACTCAGTGCAGGGCCACGGCTGAGAGGTCAAGGTCCACCCACACAGGCAGGTGGTCGGTAGCTGCGACGCGATCCGCGCGGTCGAGCTCGATCTGGTCACTCCGCACCACTGACAACTCCGGGGAGGCAAAGATCGCGTCGATCCGATGGCCGGGGTTGCTGGCCGGGAACGTGGGTGCCTCACCCGTGACAGCGCGAAGCCGCTTGGAGATAGACGTCCAGGCCCGGCCGTCCGGCCCCTCGTTCAGGTCACCTGCCACCACTATCGGACCTTTACCCGCGACCGCCGCCATGATGACTTCCGCGTGCCTTGCGCGCTCGTCAGCGTCCAGGCTCAGGTGGACGCTGACAAAGCTGACAACCTCGTGGCCCGGCAGCCGGACCTGACTCACGGCATAACCGCGCTCACGCTGCAGCAGAGCCACCCTCAGCGGGATCGGCCGCACGTTCGACGCGTCCAGCCGCAGAGTCGACATCACTGTCGTGCCGCCGCTGCCACGATGACCCCCCGACCAGTACAGACCACACCGAGCCGCGAACGAGGCCGTTCGGTGGCTGGATGTGAAATGCCGCGGGACCTCCTGCAAACAAAGGACATGCGGCTTGATGGCCCGCACGATTCGTGCCGCCGCGTCGGCGTCGTCCTTGAAGTCGCGCAGGTTGTATGACGCGACCCGCAGGATGTCAGCCACGTCAGTCGACCCGCGGATCAGCAGTACAGCGGGCCAGGTCTGCCGCTCCAATCAGACCTGCGTCGTTGCCCAGCAGGGCAGCAACGATGCGAGCCTCCGGCCGGTATCCACGGCCGGTCAGCCGCCGCTTGAAAGTCTCCCGCGCGGAGTCCAGCAACAGGTCGCCGGCAGCGCTCACGCCACCGCCGACGACGAAGGTGCCGGGGTCGAACGCCGCCGCGAGGTTGGCAATACCGACCCCGAGCCAGTTGCCCATCTCGGCGAGTAGCTCCCGTGCAGTCGGATCTCCATCGCGCGCGGCCTCCGTGATCAACGGCCCAGTGAGGTTGGCCGGATTGCCTTCGACGCGATTGAGCAGATCACTCGCGATGGGCGAGTTGGCCGAGAACAGGGAACGCGCCTCTCGCACCAACGCGTTGCCGCTGGCGTACTGCTCCCAGCACCCGCGGTTGCCGCACTCGCAGCGGTGTCCGCCAGGCACGACCTGCATATGTCCAAACTCTCCAGCGATTCCGAAGCGACCACGCTGCACGTGTCCGTTGACCAGGATGCCGCCGCCGATGCCGGTGCCCAGCGTGATCATCATCACGTGGGACTCCCCCTGCGCAGCCCCGAACTTCCACTCGGCCCAAACCGCCGCGTTGGCATCGTTGTCGACGCAGATCGGTGCTGCCACTCGTTTTTGCAAGGCCTTCTGGAGTGGCTCATGTCGCCACGACAGATGCGGGGCGAACACGACCGTCGCCCGGTCCGCGGCGACAAAACCAGCCGCCCCGATACCGACGGCCGCAACGTCGGACCCCACCGTGTGCATGAGCTCGTCGACAACGTCAACAATCGTGTCTTCGACGACTGACGGGCTTGTGGAGCGATGCGGTGTGTCCCGTCGGGCGCGGTGGGTGATGACGCCATCCACGTCGACCACACCGCCAGCCACCTTGGTGCCGCCGATGTCGATGCCGATGGCAAGCCGCCGGCTCACGGCAGAGCCCGAGCGGCCAGGTCGGCTACGCCAATCATCCCGGCATCATTACCCAGGGTCGCCAGCGCGAAGCGGGCCTCCGGCCGGTTCCCGCGCCCCGTCAGCTGGCGACGAAAGGCAGCAAGAGCGGGATCGATTAACAGCGCCCCCGCCTCGGACACCCCCCCGCCAAGGACGATCAGCTCCGGGTCGAGGATGGCGGCCACCGATGCGACGCCCTCCCCGATCCAGGCGCCGAGGTCAGCCAGAAGCTCGACGGCGGCCGGATCGCCTTCAGCGGCTGCTCTCGTGATATCCGGTCCGCTCAGCGCCGCCGGGTCACCAGAGCACAGCTCGGTCATTCGCGCCGCGTGAGGTGTTCCTGATGCGACGAGCTCCCTCGCTTCTCGAAGCAGAGCGCTGCCGCTGGCGTACTGCTCCCAACAGCCTCGATTGCCACACCCGCATCGGATTCCGTCGGGGACCACGCGCATGTGGCCCAGCTCGGCGGCCACGCCGAAAGCACCCCGCATCAGGACCCCGTCGACCACGATCCCGCCCCCGATGCCGGTGCCCACCGTGACCATGACCATGTCGTCCACCTCCGCAGCAGCACCGAAACGGAACTCCCCCCAGGCCGCTGCGTTGGCGTCGTTCTCGATGACGACGGGCAGGTCGAGGGCCGACTCGAGGCGATGTTTGAGTGGTTCGTCCCGCCACGCCAGATTCGGGGAGAACAACACCATCGACCCGGTGGGGTCGATGAACCCGGCGCAGGCAACGCCAACAGCGTCGATCGGGTGTTTGAGGGACAGCTCCCGGATCAGGTCGACCGCCTCCGCCACGATGGCCGCAGGGTCATTTGCGGGAGTGTCCTTGCGGCCCTTCACCACAACCAGCCCATCCGCGCCGACCACGCCACCCTTGATCGTGGTGCCACCGATGTCCAGACCGATCGTCACAGTCACCGCTTCATCCCCCATCCTCGTCACCCACCGGAATGTCCTGGACCGTAGCGCGGCTCCCACCAGATGGCCCTCCGCACGCCGACCCGTTGGTCGACGACGGACTCGATGCCCGGGACTGGGTTGCCACGTCCCTCAGGGTGCTGGCCACAGCAGAGACGAGGTCGGCCAGCCGGTCCACTGTCTCTGGCCGCACGGAGCGCAGGAGCCCAATTCCCTGGCAGAGGGGACAGAGCTTGCAGGCCAGCGGGGTACGGCCGCGTTCGCCCCCACATGCGCTACAGGTGCTGTCCGAGTGTTCATTGCGATTGTCGGATGCACCAGAGGCACCGGCCTCACCGGGTGAACCAGCATCGCGAGACTGCCTGCCGTCATACGAGCTGGGGTCCTTGCTCGGAACAGCGTCGGCGCGGGCCATCGACGCCATGGCCTCGATCAGCCGCGCGGCCTCCTCGGCTACCGTGCCGTTCACCGGCCGGGTCTGCTCAGTCATGCTTTGGCCACACCGTCTCGTCGGCAACGAACCGGATCCGTAGCGTCGCGTTCCGCACGGTCGCTCCGGTGACCACGCACCGACGAAGGACGCTGGGCAGCGACAGGACCCGGCGCTGGTCGCCGACGGAGACGAGCAGCTCGTCATCGCGCCGCTTAAGGTTCACCTCGGCGGCGGTGACCAACGGCAACGGCAACGTCAGGAGATAGGCGCTGCCGTCAGGCTGCACCGTCATGCCATGGGCGGGGGACGCCATCAGCACATCAAGGATGTCTCCCGTTCGCGCCTCGGCGAGTGCGGCGAGTGCATCGACGCCCACCGGCTCGTGCGAGAGATAGGGGGTGATCACGATCGGTATGGGTTCGAAGGAGTGACGGACCTCGGACAGACCACGCAGCTGGGCCTTGTTCCAACCAGCCATCCACGCGGTGCGGGTCGAGTCTTGATCCGCTTCGGGGAAGACCCTGTTGACCATGACCTGGTCCACCTTCACACCGAAGAGTCCCAAAGATGTCAGCGTCCGACGCGACTCGGCAATGACTACCCGTTCGGGGGTGAGCACCATCCGCACCGACGTGGTGTCGGCGGTGAGAACCGCCTGGATGTCCCCCAGAGAGTCCTGCCAACGACGCAGCGTGTCCAGCACCTGCACCCCGGGGAGTGGGAGCCCCGCGGCTGCCTCCGCGGCGGGTCGAAGCGTTCGCAGGAGGCCTCGTCGCGCAGGCATGAGCTTCTCGAGGTGCCAAGCCAGCGCCTCGGGGAGGGCCAACAGCCGGAGTGTCTCCGCAGTCGGCGCACAGTCGACGACCACCAGGTCCCACGGACCCGACTCGACCTGGGCGCGGAGCTCGAGCAGCGCAACAATCTCGTCGGCGCCCGGGAGCTCGGTCAGCTCATCAGCCACCACCGGATCGACGCCCAGGGCCCGGAGCAGGGTCAGGAAATAGTCCTGCACCGAGCGCCAGGAGCGCCGGAGGCTGTGAGCGGCGTTGAGCTGCAAGGCAGACAGCCCGGGCTCGACCTCGACCAGAGGGTCGGGGTCGTCGGCCGCGGTCGTCAGGTCAACACCCAGCGCATCGCCGAGGGAGTGGGCCGCGTCGGTGGACATCACCAACGTCTTGATGCCCTGACGAGCGGCTTGTACTGCGGTTGCCGCGGCGGTCGTCGTCTTGCCGACGCCGCCCTTGCCGGTGAAGAGAACGACCCTCACGAGATACCCGGGCTCTGGCTCACGCCTCGACGTGCTTCTTCAGGGCCTTGAGCGCAGTGTCGATGATGACCTTCTCGGCTTTGCGCTTGAGCATGCCGAGCATGGGAATCTTGACGTCGACCGAGAGCCGGTAGGTTACGGCAGTGGCCGTGCCCTGTGACTCCAGGGTGTAGGAGCCGTTCATCGCCTTGAGCACGTGGGCACTGAGCAAAGTCCACGAGATCACGCCGGTACCGTCCTCAGCCACGTCCCAGTCGTACTCCAGGACGTAGGTGTCCTTGAGTGCGCCCGCGTCGAGGGTGAACTCGACCTGGTTTGCCCATCCGTCACCGTCTTCGGAGATCACTGCGACCTTCTTGACCTCACTGGCCCACTCTGGGTAACTGTCAAAGTCGGCTATGACGTCCAGTACTGCCCCAGGTGGGGCATTGATCACGGTGTTGGACTCGGTGCGCTCGGCCATGGAGCGAAGGTTACCTTGCGCATTGTCACCCTGAGCCGCGTGAGGTTGGTTACGAGTTAACCTCCAGCGGGGACTGGTCGATAAGGTTGGCCCAAACGAATCGTCACATGGCTCCAGGAGAGTGTGCGTGAAGAACATTTCAGTTCCCCCACTCGTCACGCCCCGGCTTGATGGCAACCTCTCGGACCTCCCCGTCCGCAACGCGAGCACCCAGCCCCACGACGTCGGGTTCTCCAGACCATCGGCGAACTCCTGGGTCGACATCACCAACGCTGAGTTTGCGGCCGATGTCAAGGCTTTGGCCAAGGGCTTGATGGCAGCAGGCATCGGGCTCGGAGAGCGCGTCGCGATCATGAGCAAGACGCGTTACGAGTGGACCCTGACCGACTTCGCCGTGTGGACCGCTGGTGCCGTCCCCGTGCCGATCTACGAGACGTCCTCGGCCGAGCAGATCAGCTGGATCGTCAGTGATGCCGGGTGTGCTGGCGTGGTGCTTGAGACCCCGACCCACGCTGCGACCCTGGCCAAGGTGCGCGGCGACCTCGTGGAACTGCGCGATGTGTGGCAGATCGATGCCGGAGGACTCGACGACCTCAAGGCGGCCGGTGGCGAGGTCACCGATGACGAACTCGAATCCCGGCGCAGCCAGATCAACCGGGCTGACCTTGCCACGATCATCTACACGTCGGGCACGACCGGCCGGCCCAAGGGATGCCAGCTCACCCACGACAACTTCATGGCCCTGGCCGAGAACACGGCGAAGCGAATGGAGGTGGTCGTTGGTGCCGAGGGTGCTGCAACGCTGCTGTTCCTGCCCCTTGCCCACGTGTTCGCTCGGTTCGTCCAGGTGGTCTGCGTCCAGGCCGGTGTCCGGATGGGTCACACGGCAGACATCAAGAACCTACTTGCCGATTTCAGCACCTTCTCGCCCACCTTCATCCTGTCGGTGCCGCGTGTCTTTGAGAAGATCTACAACTCCTCGGAACAGAAGGCGACCGCTCAGGGCAGGGGCAAGATCTTCGCGACGGCAGCCTCGACGGCTATCGCCTGGAGTGCCGCCCACGACGACGGCAAGCCGGGTGCCCTGCTCAACACCAAGCATGCGGTTTTCGACAAGCTCGTCTACAGCAAGCTTCGTGCGGCCCTGGGCGGCAAGGTGACGTATGCCGTGTCAGGTGGCGCGCCGCTGGGCACCCGACTGGGCCACTTCTACCGCGGCATCGGGCTCACGGTACTCGAGGGCTACGGCCTGACCGAGACCACCGCGCCAGCAACCATCAACACCCCCGACCTGATCAAGATCGGCACCGTTGGGCCCCCGCTGCCGGGCGTCTCCATCCGGATCGCGGATGACGGTGAGATCCTGATCAAGGGCAACAACGTCTTCTCGGCCTACCGCAACAATGAAACCGCTACCAACGAGGCGATCGTTGACAGCTGGTTCCACTCCGGCGACATCGGAGAGCTTGACCACGATGGGTTCCTGAGGATCACCGGTCGCAAGAAAGAGCTCCTGGTCACCGCGGGCGGCAAGAACGTCGCCCCGGCGGTTCTTGAGGACCGCCTGCGCGCTCATCCGCTGGTGTCCCAGTGCATCGTGGTCGGCGACCAAAAGCCCTTCATCGGCGCACTGATCACCCTGGATGCCGAGATGCTCCCCGCTTGGGCCAAGAACCATGGCCTCGATGGTCTCTCGATGGATGCGGCCGGCACGAACGAAGTCATCCATGCCGAGATCCAGAGGGCGGTCGATGACGCGAACGAGTCGGTGAGCAAGGCCGAGTCGATCCGCCGGTTCACCGTCCTTCCCGGTGACTTCACCGAGGACAACGGCTATCTGACGCCATCGCTGAAGCTCAAGCGAAACATCGTGATGAAGGACTACGCATCCGAAGTGGAGGCGTTGTACGACCGCGCCAAGGAATGACCCCAGGGATCAAGCGCGGGTGCAGCAGGCTTTCGGAGACCCATCCTCACGTCTGCGCAAGGGCACGCAGGTAACGCCTCCAGTCATCGACAAACTGCGTCTGGGTCACGCCAAAGGTCCGGAGAAACGCTTGCACCGCAACGGCATCAGGATCGAACTGGACTGACTCATCCACCGGCAGCCTCCCTGCGATCGCACGATAGAACGAGATGACTTTGGCCTGGCCATAGATGTCGACCAGACGGGAGACCGCCAGCCACGATGCAGAGTAGGACGGCGCTATCTTGGCCCGTGCGGGGTCAAAATCGGTCTCTGTCGGCAATGCCTTGGGACCCTTGCCCTGCCGCACGAGCGTGAGTAGGTCGCTGGCAACACGTGTGCGCGGGAGGTCGAGCCCGGAATATCCGATGTAGTCGGCCATACCCTCGGACAACCAGATTGGTACCGGCCTTGTCGTTGCCGATCGCGTCGCGACATGGGTCACCTCATGAGTGATGACCACCCGTCGCCCATTGTGCTGCAATGCGGTGAACGCCTTGGGGTTGATGACGACTCGGTCCCCCTGAGACCGCTGACCCGAGTCGATCTCACCTTGGGTGATGGCAGCCACCTGCTCGAGCCCGTCGTCGGAGGAACGCCTCAGCAGCCCCGCGAACTCCTCGGTCGTGGACGGCGTCACGATCACCACATGCGCGTTCCAGTCGGTCCCCCATACCCCTTCGACCCGGCTCACGGCCGAGTCCGCAATCGCGGAGTAGTCGCGCATGCGCACCTCGGGGGCATTGCCGATCACCAAGGCGGACCGGCCTTGTATCACTTTCAGTCCTGGCAGGTCCCACACCTGCAATGAGGGGTCGCCGTCGGAGTCGTCGGCAAAGCGCCACCCGCCGGGGCGCTGCACCAGTGTGTAAGTCGCGTCAAAAGCTCGTGGCGCCCGGTCGTACCCGGCCAGCGAGTAGGTCCCGCGAACGTTTGCTACCCATGCCTGAGGACCCACTTGCTTGGCCCGCGCCTGGCCGAGCGCGTGAGCGAGCTGCACTGTGCCGTAGGAAAATTGACCCAGCGGGAGTCTGATGAGGTTGTCGAAGGCCTGAGACTGACGGCCCCCGAACGACGAGCTCGGACGGTCCACCGTGGCCATCCATGCATCCTTGTCATTGGCCTTCACGGCCGCGGCGCGGGCCGACAGCAGGTCCTGGGCGGCCGACATACGGGCGCCCTGCTCGTCCACCGAAGGAACCGAGGACGCGGCCTGGGTCGCGCCTCCACTGCCTGGGAGCGCACCTTCGGTGGCCCGTTGGACGCTTGTGCCTAGCCGCAGGCCCAGGTCGCCGCTCAGGTGACCTGCCAGGCCCGTCACGCCCAAGGCAAGTCCGGCGCACAAGGCGATAGCCGCGATACGCCCAAGCCTGGTCATCGCCTCATCGTAGGTGGCTCTGAGGTGGCTGCCTGCTTGACTGCTGCCTGCGTGACGGCGGGCTCTGTGGGTGACTGGCTCAGGGTGCCGTTGAGCTTGCTTGGCTCAGCCGACGGCCCCCATGGCTCCCCACGGCTCACGACGCGCACGCAACCCAGCGGCGGTCTCAACGCTGACCAAGCCTGCGCCGACGAACAGTGCGACCGCCCCGTTCTCCGCCGCATCGAGGAGAACCTCGGCCGAGGCGGGTTCGAACAGCGCCACGACGACACAGTCGTCACATCGCTGACCTCGTACCGAGCATGTCCCACAGTCGACAATCATCACTTGGCCCTCCTGGTCCACAGCGTCGGCGGCGCACCTCCGGATGCGCCCTCAGTGGAACGCTAGAACGTGGGTCTGACATCCCTCCGACGTCCCCTGTCGTCAAACAACATCACCCCCACCGACGCAGCCTGGTTGCAGCGCGCCTGCCGGGCCCTGTCGGCTGCAGCGCTTAACGTCCTTGACATGCAAGGCGTCCAGGGCACTCTCGACGAGCTCGGCACCCCTCTGGCCGAGGTCACATTCGTTGTCGTCGACCTCGAGACCACCGGTGGCAGCCCGGCAGGAGCCCACATCACCGAGGTTGGCGCAGTCAAGATCCGGGGCGGGGAGGTGATCGGCGAGTTCCAGACCCTGGTCAACCCGGCGGAGCCGATCCCAGCATTCATCTCGGTCCTCACCGGCATCACCGACCAGATGGTGGCCGACTCACCACGGATCGACACCGTGCTTCCAGCCTTTCTCGAGTTCGCTTGCGACAGCGTCCTGGTCGCTCACAACGCGCCCTTCGACATCTCGTTCCTCAAGGCCGCAGCCTCGCTCACCGGTCATGCGTGGCCGCCTTTCCGAGTCGTCGACACCGCTCACCTGGCCCGACAGCTGGTCAGCAAGGACGAGGCGCCCAACCGCAAGCTCGGAACCCTGGCCAAGCTGTTCGGCGCCGCGACAACCCCCGATCATCGCGCACTGCACGATGCCCGCGCCACCGTCGACGTCCTGCACGGACTGATTGCGCGAGTGGGCAGCCAAGGGGTCGTGACCCTCGAAGAGCTCAGCACGTTCTCCTCGCGGGTCAGCTCTGCCCAGCGCCGCAAACGCCATCTCGCCGAGGGGTTGCCCGCCGCGCCGGGCGTCTACCTGTTCAAAGACAGCCAGGGCCACGTTCTCTATGTGGGCACCTCCCAGGACATCCGGCGCCGGGTCCGCACCTACTTCACCGCCTCCGAGCAGCGAACCCGGATGGCCGAGATGGTCGGGATCGCGACCAGCGTGACACCGGTGGTCTGCGAGACGACCCTGGAGGCGCAGGTCCGCGAGCTTCGCCTGATCGCTCAACACAAACCGCGCTACAACCGCCGCTCCCGAAACCCCGAGCGGGCGCCCTGGGTCAAGCTCACAGTCGAGCCCTTTCCACGGCTGAGCATCGTCCGAGAGGTCATCGCTGACGGCGCCCGATACTTCGGTCCGTTCAGCTCCCGTCTCCTTGCCGAGTCCGCCGTCGCCGCGGTCCATGAGGTGCTTGCACTACGCCAGTGCACCAAACGCCTTTCTACCAAAGGGAAGTCCGCCGACTGCGTGCTCGCCCAGATGGGGCGCTGCGGCGCCCCATGCTCGGGCCACCAGAGCGTCGAGGACTACGCCGTTGTCGTCGAGCGTGCCGCCCAGATGATCGCGGGAGACTCACGTGGGGTCGTTGGAGCCCTGCGCGAACGGATGAGGAACCTTTCTGGCGAGGAGCGCTTCGAGGACGCCGCAGCGGTCCGCGACCGACTGTTGCACCTGGTGCGGGCCGCAGCCCGGGCTCAGCGAATCGCACCACTGGCCAACAGTGCCGAGATCATGGCAGCTCGACGGACCGCCCAAGGCGGCTGGGAGATCATCTGCGTCCGCTTCGGTCGGCTTGCGGGCACAACCGTGTCTCCCCGCGGCGCCGACCCTTCGCCGTATATCAGCGCCCTGGCGTCGAGCGCCGAGAATGTGCTTCCCTCGCCCGGCCCCGCACCGTCCGCCTCCGCCGAGGAGACGGAGAAGATCCTGCGTTGGTTGGAGTCCACCGGTGTGCGCATCGTCTCCATCGACGGAGAGTGGACCTGCCCTGTGCACGGTGCCGGCGCAGCACACGCCAGCCTCGATCCCGACCCCATGGCATTCCGCGACGCGGTGGACTTCGACGAGCCCAGCCGCTCGGGGCTACGTCACCTCCCGCCGGCGTCTCGGGTTGGCGCTCACGAGGACGGTGCCCGCCGCCGGCTGGTCGCGGGCTAGGGTAGGCCCGTGATTTCCGCCATCGTCCTGATCAACGCCGAGGTTGCCCGCATCCCCGAGGTCGCCGCCGCCATTGCCGAGATTGGCGGGGTCAGCGAGGTCTACTCCGTCACCGGGGACGTCGACCTCATCGCAGTGGTGCGCGTCCGAGCGCACGAGGAGTTCGCCGACGTCATCGCCGACCAGCTGAACAAGGTGAGCGGGGTCCTGGGAACCCAGACCCACATCGCCTTTCGAACCTATTCGAAGCACGATCTGGACGCGGCCTTCAGCCTCGGTCTGGACGACGACTAAGAGTCATCCCCGTCAGGCTCTGGTGGCGCCGACCCATCGCTGCAGCACGGAGGTGGCGCTGCCGTCATCGATCGCAGCTCCGGCCCGCTCCATCCCAGACTGCAGGGCGGCGATGAAGTCGGCCTGCCCATCACCTCGGTCAGACATTGTGAGCGCAAGCGCAACTCCGGCGTTGAGCACCACGGCGTCCCGAATGGGGCCGGCCGCACCCGCGAACACGTCACGCACGACCTGCGCGTTGTGAGCCGCGTCGGCCCCTCGCAGCGTCTCCAGCGGTTGCCGCTCCAGCCCCACCGACGCGGGGTCCACCAGGTATTCGCGGACGGCGCCGCTGCGCACCCACCACACTCTCGAGGTCGTGGAGATCGTGAGCTCGTCCAGTCCGTCATCGCCGCGGAAGACCGCCGCGTCCTTGCCCCGGCCCGCAAACACTCCAGCCATCAACGGTGCCATTCGGGCGTCCGCAACACCCACCGCGGCATAAGTCGGCTGAGCGGGGTTGGTGAGCGGGCCCAGAAAGTTGAAGGCGGTTCCTATGCCCAGGTCACGACGCGCCGATGCCGCGTGGCGCATCGCCGGGTGGAACAGCTGAGCGAAGCAAAAGGTGATGCCGGCCTGCTCCGCGACTGCCGCGACAAGCGAGGGAGCCAAGGTCAGGTTGATTCCAAGAGCCTCGAGCACATCGGCTGAGCCAGAGGACGAAGAGGCAGCACGGTTGCCGTGCTTGACGACTCGGACCCCGCTGGCCGCCGCCACCAGGGATGCCATGGTCGAGATGTTTACCGTGTGGGCGCGATCTCCGCCGGTACCAACGATGTCCAGCGTTGGGCCCGCAATCTCGATCCGGCTCGCGTGCGCCAGCATCGTGTCGGCCAGTCCGCGCATCTCCTCGACCGTTTCACCCTTCGCGCGCAACGCCATGAGGAAACCGGCCACCTGCGCCGGGCTCGCTTCACCGCTCATGATCTGGTCCATGGCCCAGGTGGACGCGGCGATGCCCAGGTCCTGCCCGGACAGGAGAGCAGTGAAGATCGCCGGCCAGGTCATCTCGTTGTCGGCCGACGTGGTGGTGGTCACCTGTTAGTCGCTGGCGGTAGTGCCGACCGTCCGACCCAGCTCGGCAACCGCGCCGGCCAGGGCGATGGGGTCAAGCGGGTGTGGCACAGCCAGATCGGCCTGGGACCAGGCGGCCAACCAGCTGTCCTGGGGGCGCCCGGTCAGCACCAGCACCGGTGGGCAGTTGAAGATCTCGTTCTTGAGCTGGCGGCACAGTCCTAGACCACCGAACGGGGTAGCTTCGCCATCCAGAATGAGCAGGTCGAACTCGCCGGTTTCCACGGCCTCGACCACGGCCGCACCTGTGGCGCACTCTCGCCAGGAGGTGACCTCGACGTCGCGCGCGGGGCGGCGACCTACCGAGACGCGCACCGAGTCACGGGTGGCGATGTCGTCGCTGTAGAGCAAAATCGACACCTGGTGTGCGGCGGCGGGCGGACTAGAAGCAGCGGGAGAAGCTGTCGGCAAAACGTACGAAGCGGTCATGAACCAGATGCTACCGGTGGCTGCTTTCGGGACATCGCCAACCCATCAGAGAGTTGTTGAGGCGCGAGAGCCCGATTAAGGCAATAATGGCGGCTGTGTCGACCGCATCAGCAGTTCACCCAAGCGCCCCCAGCCCAGCGACTGGCGCCCATGGCCCGGTGACCCGGCCCAACCTGGCGGCTGTCGGGACGATCGTGTGGCTGGCCAGCGAGCTCATGTTCTTCGCGGGTCTGTTCGCGATGTACTTCACCATCCGTTCGGTCTCCCCAGACCTGTGGCAGGACAGGACCGATCTGCTCAATGTCCCCTTCGCCGCGGCGAACACCCTGGTTCTGGTCATCTCGTCTGTGTGGTGCCAGCTCGGTGTGTTCAAGGCCGAACACGGGCAACCGGCGCGCACCGGCTCCCTGCTGCAGTTCACGTCGTGGGGCATGCGCGAGTGGTACGTCCTCACCTACATATTCGGCTCGATCTTCGTTGCTGGCCAGGTCACCGAGTACGCCAGCCTGATCCACGAAGGTGTCAGCATCTCCTCTGACGCCTACGGGTCGGTCTTCTACCTCACCACCGGTTTCCACGGCCTACACGTCACGGGCGGTCTGATCGCCTTCCTTCTCATCATCGGGCGAACATTCACAACCCGCCGCTACACCCACACGCAAGCCACAGGAGCGGTCGTCACCTCCTACTACTGGCACTTCGTCGATGTCGTGTGGATTGCCCTGTTCGCCACGATCTATCTGCTCAAGTGATGCCTGCCTCCCAACACCCCCCCAACCAAGACAGGAACATCCTGTGAAAGCACTGGCCTCCCGTCGCCGTCATCCCGCGGCGATCGTGATCCTCCTGCTGCTGGGGCTCGTGGCCACCGGGGGGCTCTACTCCCTCCTGGCTCCCCGACCCGCCCAAGCTGCCGTGGCCGTCGGTGATGACGTGGCCGGCGGCAGGAAGCTCTTCCTGGCCAACTGCGCCACCTGCCACGGACGGAACGGCGAGGGCAGGGCGGGCAACCCCACTCTGGTCGGCGTGGGTGCCGCCGCGGTTGACTTCCAGGTCGGCACCGGCCGTATGCCGCTCGCAGGGCCGGCGATCCAGGCTCCCCGAAGCGACACGGTCAAGTTCACCGACGAAGAGATAGCGTCCCTGGCCGCGTACGTGGCCAGCCTGGGTCCAGGTCCGTCGGTTCCGGGTGACCAGTTCACCAAGGGCGACGGTGACATCGCTCGCGGAAACCAGCTGTTCAAGGTCAACTGCGCCATGTGCCACAACTTCGCCGGCTCCGGTGGCGCATTGAGTCGGGGCAAGTACGCACCGAACTTGGGTGACGTCAGCGGCAAGCACATCTATGAGGCGATGCTGACCGGGCCACAGTCGATGCCGGTGTTCAACGACTCCAACCTGTTGCCCAAGGACAAGAACGACGTCATCAGCTACCTGCACGAGCTCGACAAGAACAAGAACCCGGGAGGCATGACACTGGGCAACCTCGGACCGGTCTCGGAGGGAATGTTCGTCTGGGTATTTGGTCTGGGTCTGATGATCGCGGCAGCTGTCTGGGTCGGCCGAAAGGCGGCGTGACCTGATGCCACACCAAGAATGCGAATCGACGGGACCGACGACACCATGAACGAAGACGGCAAGCCCACAGGGGCCGACGCGAGCCAGCCTGGCACGGCTGTGCGCCTCGACCAGGGGCACATCGAGGGCACGGGCGGCATACCCGAACGCTTTGCCGACCCCGGTCCGGCTCCGCACGTGCACCGCCTGGCAGACCGCGAGGAGGCTGCCGCTCGTCGCGCCGAGCGCCAGGTCGCAGGGTTGTTCACCATCTCGATGTTGGCCACCCTCACCTTTCTGGTCGCCTACTTCGCGATCGACGATGACACCTACCGGTTCATCCCCGGTATCGGTCAGGCGAACCTGTCCAACGTCGTCCTCGGCGTCAGCCTTGGGGTGAGCCTGCTCTGCATCGGCCTCGGCGCGGTCCACTGGGCCAAGACACTGAT